>NZ_JBEPAL010000024.1:0-128011 GCF_040298625.1 Streptomyces sp. NPDC001532 | reverse complement strand
CCGAGGCCCGCGCCCGGCCCACCGCACCCGGCAGTCCGGTCACCGGCGGCCCGGTCACCGGCGGCACGCCGCCGGTCTCGCCGGACCCCGGCACCCCGTCCGGCACCACCACCCCCTCCGACCCGGACGGCCGCAGCCCGGCCACGACACCGAGCCCGAGTTCCCCACCCGAACCGACGGGTCTCCCCCAGGGTTTCCGCACCTACGCCGCCCCCGAGGGCTTCTCCGTCGCCGTGCCGGACGGCTGGCGTCCGGTGCGCACCACCCGCGTGTCCGACCTGGCCTACCGCGTGGTGCTCGGCGCGGACGGCGACGACCGCACGCTCGCCGTGACCTACAGCGCGCGGGTCGGCCCGGACCCGGTCGCCGTCTGGCGCGAGGACGTCGAGCCCGGCCTGGTGGCCGCCGGCGGCTACCGGCGGCTGGGCGCGATCCGCCCGACGACGTACCAGGGCCGCGAGGCCGCCGACATGGAGTGGACCGCGACTCTGCGCGGCACCCGCGTACGCACCTTCGGCCGCGGCTTCCTGATCGGCGGTGGCCAGGGCTTCTCCCTGCGCTGGACCACCCCGTCCGCCGACTTCGACACGGCCGCCAACCGCCGGGCCCTGGCCACCGCCCTGAGCACCTTCCGGCCACCGGCGGCCTGAGCGGACGGCATGACCGGACCGTCGGAGGGGCCGGCCCGAGGTGGACGGCATGAAGGGCGCCCGCATGAAGGCCGGCAGGATGGGGCCTGCCTCGAAGAGTAGCCGTCCGTCTCAGTCCTGCCGCCGTGGCGCCCTCAACGTCCGCAGGGAGCCGCCGTGCAGCGGCCGGGTGTGCCAGCGGGCGGTGAAGGTGCCGGGCGCGAGGGAGCAGGTGACCAGGAGGTGGTGCGGGGTCTCCAGGAACAGGACGTCCAGCGTCAGCGTCCCGGCGTCCGTCCAGCCGCCGCTCACCGCCGTCGGGACGGGTTCCTCGGTGACGGTCCACTCCGCGCCGCCGAGTCGCAGCGGGAGGTCGTGACCGTCGTCGGTGAGCGTCACCGTCCAGCCGTCGGGGTCGGCTCGGACGGCGACCGCCGACAGTCCGGGCTGGTCCGGGCAGCCGCCGTCGGCCGGGACGAAAGCGGCGGCTGCCCAGCTCTCCGTCCGGTCCGGCGGGGCGGGCCTGCCTGGGGCCGGGGGCAGCGCGAGCCCGGCCAGCCGCTCCCGCAGGGCCGCCTCGGCGTAGTCGCGGCCGGTCAGCGGCTGTGACCCGAACGCGGGCAGCAGATGCTCCCAGACGAGGTCCAGCAGCTCCTGCATCCGCTCGGTGGCGGCGGTCGTCGCGATCACCGCGTCGTGCTCGGGCAGCACCAGGCAGAACTGGCCGTAGGCCCCGTCGCCCCGGTAGCCGTGCCGGGACATCCAGAACTGGAGGCCGTACCCCTGGTCCCAGTCCTGGCGGTCGGCGCCCAGGACTCCCGCGGTCGGGATGTGCGGGCGGCTCGCCTGTGCGACCCAGCCCTCGGGCAGCAGCCGCTCGCCCTGCCAGACACCGTCGCGCAGATACAGCTCGCCGAGCCGGGCGAGGGCGTCGGTCGTGGCGTGCAGTCCGCTGAAGCCCAGCTCGCGGCCGGTGCGGTCGCGCAGCCAGGCCGCCTCGCCGATGCCGAGCGGGTCCAGCAGCCGCGGCCGCAGATACGCGGTGAGCGGCTGTCCGCCGGTTTTCTGGACGATCGCCGCGAGGGTGTAGGTGGCGAGCTGGTTGTAGGCGAAGACGGTGCCGGGGTCGCGGTCGGGCGGCAGCAGCAGGAAGCCGCGCACCGGTTCGGCGGGGTCGAGGGCGTAGGCGGCGTCGACGGTGTCGGCGACATGGCCGCTGGCCATGGTGGCCGCATGCCGGACGGTCAGGGCGCGGCTGCGCGGATCGGTGATGTCGTCGGCGAACTCCGGGAAGTACGAGATCACCGGGTCGTCGAGGCCGATCAGCCCCTCGGCGGCGGCGATCGCGACGGCCGTCGCCGTGAAGCTCTTGCTGATGGAGTAGAGCAGCTGGGGGCGTTCGGGGCGGTACGGCGCCCACCAGCCGGCGGTCACGACATGGCCGTGCCGCAGGATCATCAGGCTGTGCGGCTCGATCTCGGGGGCGGCGTCGAGGGCGTCGAGGAAGGCGAGGACACCAAAGGCGTCGACGCCCTGGGCGGCGGGAGGACTCGAAGGCAGCGGGCGCGCACTCATGGGGGCATCCTCTCGTCCCGGCGGTCCGCGGGGCGAGGGGTCCGGCGGGCCACCCGGTCGGCCCGTTTTCACTTCGTGGGTCCGGGGACTCGCCTGTTCATGGTGCAAATCGGATACACGATGATGACCGAGCAGGCCGGCCCGCGTGAGCTGGTCGAGCACGTGGCACGGGCCGAGGAGGTCGGCTTCGACTTCTCGGTGACCTCGGACCACTACTTCCCGTGGCTGCGCTCGCAGGGTCACTCCCCGTACGCGTGGAGCGTGCTCGGCGCGGCGGCGCAGGCGACCTCGCGCATCCCGCTGATGACCTACGTGACCTGTCCGACGTTCCGCTACCACCCGGCGGTGGTGGCGCAGAAGGCGGCGACGATGCAGTTGCTGTCGGAGGGCAGGTTCCGGCTCGGCCTGGGCTCGGGCGAGAACCTGAACGAGCACGTGGTGGGTGGCGGCTGGCCGTCGGTCGAGGTGCGGCACGAGATGCTGACGGAGGCCGTGGAGATCATCCGGGCGCTCTTCGAGGGCGGGCACGTCAGCCGCCGGGGTCCGCACTTCGACGTGGAGTCGGCCCGCCTGTGGGACCTGCCGGACGAGCCGCCCCCCATCGGCATCGCCGTCTCCGGTGACCGCTCCTGCGAGCTGGCGGGCCACCTGGCGGACCTCGTCATCGCCACCGAGCCGAAGAAGGGCCTGCTGGACGCCTTCGACCGGCACGGCGGCACCGGAAAGCCGCGGGTGGGCCAGCTCCCGGTCTGCTACGACACCGACCGCGACGCGGCGATCAAGCGGGCGCACGCGCAGTTCCGCTGGTTCGGCAACGGCTGGAAGGTGAACTCGGAGCTGCCGCATCCGGACTCGTTCGAGTCGGCCACGCAGTTCGTCACCCCGGAGGACGTGGCCGCGTCGATCCCGTGCGGTGACGACCCGGAGGCCTTCGTCGAGGCGGTGCGCCCGTACGCCGAGGCCGGTTTCACCGAGATCGCGCTGGTGCAGATCGGCGGCGAGTCGCAGCCGGAGTTCCTGGACTGGTCGGCGAAGACCCTGCTGCCGGCGCTGCACGACGCGCTGGACTGACCGCACGACGGCAGCCGGGGATTCGGCAAAGCATGCCCAAGGGCGCATATAGGCTTCCGGTCTGCATTCTCACCGACCGAGCCGAGACCAGGAGAGTCACCCTTGAGCGTAGCGATCGCCCCGGCCGAGCCGTCCACCGCGCCCCTGGACGGGTCCGAGCTCGTCGCACGGGACGCCGCCGAGTTCGGGGCGTACGCGCGCACCGGCGGCTGGGCCTTCGGTCTGAAGGTGGCGCGCAGTGTGCGGCCCGGCGGGCAGTCCGCGGAGGGCACGCCGAAGGTGTCCGCGAAGGAGTTCGCGGAGCTGGCGGGGTGCTCTCCGGAGCGGGTCATGCGCTACTACCGGGCCTGGGACCGGGCTGCGGACGACGGCATGGTGCCGCACTTCGAGGCGCTGGCGCCCGGGCAGGAGGTGGAGCTGCCGGACGCCGACGTGTGGCTGAACTACTACGTCGCCCGCTCCAGCGCCGCCTCCGAGCGCGGCACCGCCATCGCGGAGGCCGCCGAGGCCGAGGGCATCCGCCCGACGAAGGCGCTGGAGGTCGCCGAGAACCCGACCGCGCTGCGCGCCGCGATCCTCGCCGACCCGTCCACCGCCCGCGCGGCCCGCCGCGCCCTGCTCGACCGGGTCCGCGAGGACCCCGAGCTCCAGGCGGAGCTGGCCCGCGACGTCGTGCGCACCGACGATCTGAAGAAGGCCGTCGCCAGCGAGAGCCGGTCGGCCGACCGCATCGGCTACGTCCGGCAGATCGCCGAGTCCGGTGTGATCCGCACCCCGGCCGGGCAGACCGTCGACGCTCCCGCCCCGCTGCGCGAGGAGGCCGAACGGCATCTGTCGCTCATCGACGAGCTGGAGGAGGACGAGGACGCCGGCGAGTGGGCCGCCGAGGCCTACGACACCTTGAAGTCCCTCGTCGTCGAGACCGTGGAGGCCGATCCGGAACTGCGGCTGCGCGAGCGGCGCACGAAGTTCTACAGCGGCCTGCAGAAGGCCACCAAGGCGTTCGAGGAACTGACCTTCGACGACGCCCGCGACTTCTACGAGGACGACATGGTCAAGCAGCTGGAGGAGCTTCAGCAGGCGATCGGCTCCTGCCTCTCCGCGCTGCGCGGGGCTCGGGAGAATCACCCGGAGGGCTGAGCATCATGTGCGTGGAGGGGGTACCAGAAGGCTCTACGCCCGTACTCACCGGAGGCCTTCAGGTGAACCCCTTCGTGCACAGGACCCTGGTCATGCAGCTCCAGGCCGGCACCACCGACCGCTTCCCGGTCCTCGCCCACCTGGGGTACGACGCCGAGGATCCGTTCGCCGTCACCGCGATCTTCAGCCACGACGGCCGGGTGCTCGCCCGGTGGCGCCTGGACCGCGAGATGCTGGCCGAGGGGCTGCGCCGGCCGGTCGGCATGGGCGACGTCCGGATGCGCCCGGAGTCGACGGGCCACTGGGAGGAACTGCGCCTGGACTTCTTCGGCGACCCGCGCGCGGACGGCGGGCACCACCACGCGGTGGTGTTCGCCTGGGCGCCGGCGATCGCGGGCTTCCTGCGCGACACGTACGCGGTGGTGGCGCCCGGCGAGGAGCGGATCCTGGTGGACGACTTCCTGGCAGAGGTCATCGCGGAGGGCTGAGCCGACGGCTGGGCCGGCGGCCGGGCGGAGGTGATCGCGGAGGGCTGAGCGCCGGGTGAGTTCGCGGCCCGAGTCGCGGGCGCGCCGGGCGGCGCCGAGTTGAGTAGGCGTACTCATGTCCGGGGTCGGCGGCCGCCGCCACGATGGGGCTCCCACGAAGAGGAGTCCGCCGATGTCCGCTGTCTCGCTCCACCCCGGTCCGCGCCGCGTCCTGCCCGCCGTCCTCGCCGGGGTGGTGGTCCTGGGGGTGGCCGTCTCCGCCTGGGCGCCGTACGACCGGGCCACCTGGCTGCTGGAGACCTTCTGGATCTTCCTCGGCCTGCCGCTGGTCGTGCTGACCTGGCGGCGGTTCCCGCTGACCGGACTGCTGTGCGCCCTGCTGGCGGCGCACGCGCTGGTGCTGGCGGTCGGCGGCCACTACACGTACGCGCGGGTGCCGGCCGGCGACTGGGTGCGGGACGCCTTCGCGCTGGAGCGCAATCCGTACGACCGTCTCGGGCATCTGACGCAGGGCTTCGTACCGGCCGTGCTGGTGCGGGAGCTGCTGGTGCGGACCTCGCCGCTGCGCGGCAGCCGCTGGCTCGCTCCGCTCACCGTGTCCGCCTGCCTCGCCTTCAGCGCGGTCTTCGAGATGCTGGAGTGGGCGGCGGCCGTGATCGGCGGCGAGGCGGCCGACGACTTCCTCGCCACGCAGGGCGACGTGTGGGACACGCAGTGGGACATGTTCTGCGCGCTGATCGGTGCCACCGCCGCCCTGCTGCTGCTCAGCCGGCTGCACGACCGGCAGCTGGCGGCCCTCAGCGGCTCGTGTGCCGGTGGCGCGTCCACATCGGTATCCCGAACCAGCACAGCAGGTACCACAGCAGGACACCCGTGACCAGGTACGGGACGTAGGGGTCGTGGGTCGCCACGCGCAGGATCAGCAGCAGCGAGGCGGTCGTGGTGGCGAGCAGCAGGACCAGCCCGACGAGGGTCAGCCGGGAGGCCCAGTGCACCGCCTGCGGCTTGATCTGCCGGCCCGCGACGAGCCGGTGCAGGGAGACCGGCCCTATCAGGGCGCCGGTCGCGGCGGCGCCGAGGACGACCGTGACGATGTAGATCGTCCGGTCGGTGTCCGAGAGATCGCGGTAGGTCGGGGTGAACACGACGGTCAGCAGGAAACCGAACAGGATCTGGACGCCCATCTGGGCGACGCGCACCTCCTGGATGAGCTCGCCCCACATCCGGTCGGCTCTCTCCTCCTCCGTCTCGTTGCGCCCCCTGGGCCTCTTCGCGCTGTCTTCCACGGTCGCCACGACAATTCCTCCCCGATGGGAACGACCCGATGTCCTTCCCCTCCGGGTTCCCCCTCGGCGGCCAAATTGTCCCCGCCGAGGGGAGTCCGTGCGACCGCGGCTACCAGCGGCCCTCGACCTGCTCCTTGATCCGCCGGTCGTACAGGTCGCGGATCGCGTCGAGGGTGGTGTCCGGCAGCGGCGGCAGCGTGGCGGCGGCCGTGTTGGCGCGGGCCTGCTCGGTGGAGCGGGCGCCAGGGATCACCGTGGTGACGCCGGGCTGCTGGACGACCCAGCGCAGTGCCAGCTGGGCCGGGGTGTACCCCTCGGGCGCGAGGGCGGAGAACTCGGCGGCGGCCTCGACGCCGGTGGCGAAGTCGACGCCGGAGAACGTCTCGCCCTGGTCGAAGGACTCGCCGTGCCGGTTGTAGGTGCGGTGGTCGTTCTCCGGGAAGACGGTGTCCTTGGTGTACTTGCCGGACAGCAGGCCGGAGGCGAGCGGCACCCGGGCGATGATGCCCACACCGGCCTCCCGCGCGGCCGGGAGCACCTGGCGCAGCGGCTTCATCCGGAACGCGTTGAGAATGATCTGCACGCTGACCACATGGGGCCGGGCGATCGCGGTCAGCGCCTCCTCACAGGTCTCCACGCTGACGCCGTAGGCGGCGATGCGCTCCTCCTCGACGAGGGTGTCGAGGGCGTCGTACACCTCGTCGGAGGAGTAGACGGAGGTCGGCGGGCAGTGCAGCTGCACCAGGTCGACGCGGTCGACGCCGAGGTTGCGGCGCGACCGGTCGTTCCAGGCCCGGAAGTTGTCCAGGACGTAGTTCTCAGGGATCTGGTCGACGCGGCGGCCCATCTTGGTCGCGACGAGGACGTGCAGATCGGGCCGGCTGCGCAGGAACGTGGCGATGGTCTGCTCGCTGCGTCCGTCGCCGTAGACGTCGGCGGTGTCGAAGAAGGTCACCCCCGACTCCGCGGCCGCCTCCAGCACCGCGAGGGCCTCCTTGTCGTCCACGTCGCCCCAGTCGGCGCCCAGTTGCCAGGTGCCGAGGCCGATGACGGACGCCCGCTGGCCCCATCTGTCGAATACACGCTCTTCCATGGCGTCAGTCTGTCACCCGGCCGCCCATAGTCCGGTCACGACCGCTCCGGTGCCGTTTCGGAGATCCATCACTCGGACGGGTGAGGCCCGGCGAGCGGTCGCCGGGCCCTGCGCGCCCCGCCCCTAGCGTGAGCCCGTGACCGATCACTGGACCCGGCGCGGCTTTCTGCGCTCCGCGGCCGCCGTGGCCGCCGTACCCGCCCTGACCGTGGCCGACGCCGCCGCGGCGGCCGAGGAGCTGCCGGACTTCCCGGCGGACGTCTCGCTGTACCGCACGCGCTACCGGAACTGGGTCGGCGAGATCACCGCCACCGGCCTGTGGGCGTGCGCCCCGGCCGGTGCCGAGCAGGTGGCCGCCGTCGTCAACTGGGCCTGGCGGCACGGCTGGAGAGTCCGGGCGCGGGGCGCCTCGCACGGCTGGTCGCCGCTGACGATCCCCGAGGGGACCCGCCCCGACGCCCCCGTCCTGCTCGTCGACACCGCCCCGCACCTCACCGGCCTGGCCCTGGAGTCCCCCACCTCCGTCCGCGCCGGGACCGGAGTCACGCTGGAGGCGCTGCTCACCTTCCTGGAGGAGCACGGTCTCGGTCTCACCGCCTCGCCCGCGCCCGGTGTGCTGACGCTCGGCGGTGCCCTGGCCATCGGCGCGCACGGCACCGCGGTCCCCGCCGAGGACGAGACCCGGCGGCCCGGTCACACCTTCGGCTCGCTGAGCAATCTGGTGCTGTCGCTGACGGCGATCGTCTGGGACGAGGCCCGTGGCGCGTATGTGCCGCGCACGTTCCGGCGGGACGAGGCGGACTGCGCGGCGCTCCTCGCCCATCTGGGCCGCGCCCTGGTCACCGAGGTGGTGCTGCGGGTCGGCGCCGACACCTCGCTGCGCTGTGTCAGCCGTACCGACATCCCGGCCGGGGAGCTGTTCGCGGCGCCCGGCAGCCGGGGGCGGACGCTGGCGAGTTTCCTGGACCGGTCGGGCCGGGTGGAGGCGATCTGGTTCGCCTTCACCGAGCATCCGTGGCTGAAGGTGTGGAGCGTGGCGCCGACGCGTCCGGCCGGGTCGCGGCATGTCACGAGTCCGTACAACTACCCGTTCTCCGACCGTCTTCCGACCCCGGTCGCGGACCTGGTCGGGCGGCTGGTGTCGGGCGCGGCCTGGTCCCTGGCGCCGCTGCTGGGCGTCGCCCAGTACGAGGCGGCGGCGCTGGGTCTGGTGGCGACGGGGTCTGCGGACATCTGGGGGCCGTCGAAGAACACGCTGCTGTATCTGCGGCCGACGACGCTGCGGGTGCACACCAACGGGTACGCGGTGCTCACCTCGCGCGGCCGGGTGCAGGACGTGGTCGCCGCGTTCACCGGGCACTACCGGCGGCTGCTGACGGCGTACGCCGCGCGCGGCCGGTTCCCGGTCAACGGGTCGGTGGAGATCCGGGTGACCGGCGTCGACGATCCGGCGGACGCCGGGGTGAGCGGCGCCCGCGCGCCGCTGCTGTCCGCGCTGCGGCCGGTGGAGGGGCACCCCGAGTGGGACACGGCGGTGTGGCTCAACGTGCTGACGCTGCCGGGGACGCCGTACGCGGAGGCGTTCCTGCGGGAGCTGGAGGAGTTCGTGATGCGGACGTACGACGGCGGGTCCGGGCTCGCCCGGGTGGAGTGGTCGAAGGGCTGGGGTTACACCGAGCGGGCCGCCTGGGGCGACGAGCGGGTCGTGGCGGAGGCCGTGCCCGCGACCTTCGGGGACGGGTCGTGGGCGCGGGCGGCCGGCGTTCTCGGCCGGCTCGACCCGCACCACGTGTTCGGCAACGCCTTCCTCGACCGGTTGCCGCTGTGAGCGCTCAGCCGTCGGCGGACGGGGTGCCGGGCGCCGTGCGGAGCTGTCTGCGGACGGACGGCGGGCCGGCGGTCGCGAGGACCTGTCTGCGGGATGACCGGCTGCCGCCGCGCGTGCTCACCTGCGGGCGGACCCGGCGTGGGCGTGGGCCGCACGGGCCAGCTTCGGGCCCAGCCAGCGCTTGAACCGGCGCAGCGCCGCCAGCCGTCCGGCCGCCCGGTCGAGCCGGTGGTACAGCCGCGGCGGGAGGTGCGGCAGCAGCGGCGAGTGGCGCTGGCCGAGCAGGGCGAACATCTGGTCCGGCGGCAGGTGGATGTAGCGCGGCAGGTTCTCGTACCACCGGGCGCTGTAGCGGGCGGCGCTCTGCACGGGCAGCAGGGCCGCCTTGCGCTCCCGCTCGTAGCGGGCGAGGGCGCGCGGCACGTCGGGTTCCTCGCGCAGGGCGCCGGCGAGGGCGATGGCGTCCTCCAGGGCGAGGGTGGTGCCGGCGCCGACGGAGTAGTGGGTGGTGTGGGCGGCGTCGCCGAGCAGCACCAGGTTGTCGCGGTACCAGGTGCGGTTGGTGAGGGTGCGGAAGGTCAGCCAGGTGGCGCTGCCGTCGGCCGGGGAGCGGCCGATGAGCCGGTGGCCGTCGAGGACGTCGGCGAAGAGTTTCTCCAGCAGCACCAGGCCTTCGGCCTCGTCCGCGCGGTCCAGGCCGAGGCCGGTCCAGGTCTCGGGGGAGCATTCGACGACGCAGGTGCTGCGGTCGGCGCTGTAGCCGTAGCCGTAGCACCAGATCCAGCCGTGGTCGGTCTCGACGAAGCCGAAGGTGAAGGCGTCGAAGACCTTGGTGGTGCCGAGCCAGATGTAGGAGTTGCGGCCGGCGGTCACCTCGGTGCCGAAGTGGTCGGCGTAGCGGGTGCGCAGTGCGCTGCGGACGCCGTCGGCCGCGACGACCAGGTCGGCCGTGGGCAGCCGGTCGACGGTGACCTCGTCCCGGTACTCCAGGTGGACGCCCAGGGAGCGGGCCCGGGCGGCCAGGATCTCCAGCAGCTGGTGGCGGCCGATGCCGAAGCCCTCGTCGCCGGTGTGCCGGGCGGTGCGGTCGCCGACGTGGGCGACGCCGTCGCGCCAGCGTACGGACGCCTCGTCGAGGGCGCGTGCCGACTCGGGGTCGTGCTGGTGCAGCCGGTCGAGGAGTCCACGCCAGTAGGTCACGCCCCACCCGTAGGTGAAGCCCTCCGGGTTGCGCTCGTGGACGGTGATCTCGTGGGACGGATCCTGGAGCTTCAGCAGGATCGACAGATACAGGCCGGCGGGCCCGCCGCCGACGCAGGCGACCTTCACAGGCACCTCTGACTCTTACTCAAAGCGGTCATGGGGCAACGCACAGTAGCAGGGCGGGGGTGCGGTCCGGCGGCCCCCGGAATCACGCCAGTTTCAGGGCGTGAGCCAGGCCACGGGCGACGCGGTCGCGCGCGAAAGATCATGGATCATGCGGCCGCACCGGGAAGGAATTCCCCGTTCCGGGGCTTGTGGAGCGCTCCCACGGCAAGATCATCTTCGTTCAACCTTGCACGACATGTAGGCACTTGTCCGATTCGGAGCCAACCGGTCTCGCGGGATTTCTCCCGCTTGCGACCGGGCGGATAGGCATACGGGGTCGTCAACCCGACACACCTCATCAACCCGACAACCTCACCCACTCGATCTCCGGGGAGACCCCATGCCCGAACTCAGTCGCCGCCGCGCCCTCACCACCGCGGCCGCCCTCGCCGCCGCGGCCGGCACCACCGCCGCCCTCGCGCCCCAGGCCACCGCCGCCGGCCATCACCACGGCTCGCCCGACACCTTCGACGAGGTCTACAAGGGCCGCCGGATACAGGGCCGCCCGGCCACCGGGGGCCACCAGCACCACGGCGCCGGCTACGCGGTGTTCATCGACGGGGTGGAACTGCATGTGATGCGCAACGCCGACGGCAGCTGGATCAGCGTCGTCAGCCACTACGACCCGGTGCCCACCCCGCGCGCCGCCGCACGGGCCGCGGTCGACGAGCTCCAGGGCGCACGGCTGCTGCCGTTCCCCGCCAACTGATCCGCCCCGCAACGCCTCTTGGAGCACTCGCACATGACCGTCCGGAAGAACCAGGCCACCCTGACCGCCGACGAGAAGCGGCGGTTCGTCGCCGCCGTCCTGGAACTCAAGCGCAGCGGCCGCTACGACGCCTTCGTCACCACGCACAACGCCTTCATCATGGCCGACACCGACAACAGTGAACGCACCGGCCACCGTTCACCCTCGTTCCTGCCCTGGCACCGCAGATACCTCCTGGAGTTCGAGCGGGCCCTTCAGTCGGTGGACGCCTCGGTCGCGCTGCCGTACTGGGACTGGTCCGCCGACCGCACCACGCGGGCCTCGCTGTGGGCGCCGGACTTCCTGGGCGGCACCGGACGCAGCCTGGACGGCCGGGTGATGGACGGCCCGTTCGCCGCGTCCGCCGGCAACTGGCCGATCAGCGTAAGGGTCGACGGGCGCACCTATCTGCGCCGCTCGCTGGGGACGGCCGTGCGAGAGCTGCCGACGCGGGCCGAGGTGGACTCGGTGCTGTCGATGGCGACGTACGACATGGCGCCCTGGAACAGTGCCTCGGACGGCTTCCGCAACCACCTGGAGGGGTGGCGCGGGGTGAATCTGCACAACCGGGTCCATGTGTGGGTCGGCGGGCAGATGGCCACCGGGATGTCGCCCAACGACCCGGTGTTCTGGCTGCACCACGCCTACGTCGACAAGCTGTGGGCCGAGTGGCAGCGCCGCCATCCGGGCTCCGGCTACCTCCCGGCCGCCGGGACGCCGAACGTGGTCGACCTGAACGAGACGATGAAGCCGTGGAACGACACCACCCCGGCCCAACTCCTCGACCACACCCCGCACTACACCTTCGACACGGACTGACGGTCCATCCGGCAGGCATCGGTGCGCAGGTCACGGGTACCCGCCCGAAACCAGTTCGACGAACGACGAAGGAGTGATCGACGCATGTCGCAGGTCGAGGAATCCATCGAGGTCGCCGTCCCCGTGCACACCGCGTACAACCAGTGGACCCAGTTCGAGACGTTCCCCGAGTTCATGAACGGGGTCGAGCGGATCGAGCAGCGCTCCGACACGCTCACCCACTGGGTGACCAAGGTCGACGGGGTCCGGCGGGAGTTCGACGCGGAGATCACGGAGCAGGTCCCCGACGAGCGGGTCGCCTGGACGACCGTCGCCGGGGAGGCACGGCAGGCCGGCGTGGTGACCTTCCACCGCCTCGACGACGACCACACCAAGGTGATGCTGCAGATGGACTTCCATCCCGACGGCGCCACCGAGACCGTCGGCGACAAGCTGGGCTTCGTGAAGCGGCAGACCAAGGGTGACCTGGAGCGCTTCAAGCGGTACATCGAGGACCGCGGGCACGAGTCCGGCGGCTGGCGCGGTGTGGTCTGAGTCCGCCGCGCCTCACCCGGCGGCCGCGTCGCGGCACTCCGGGTGGCCCCAGCCCTGCGCGTTCTTGGCGATGGGCTCGCCGGCCGCGTAGGACCGGCCGCACAGGCAGCGGCCGGGGAACTTCGCCTTGATGGTGCGCGTCGCGCCGCCGCTCTTCCGGGCCGCCGGAGGGCGGCGGCGCGGCGTTCTGGCGGCCGGGGCGTCAGGGGCGGCCGGCGGCTCCGGTGAGCCGAGGCCGCTGCCGGCCGGCTCCTGGACGGAGGCGGCCTGGCTGGCGGCCCGGTCCGCGAAGTCGTTCAGCGGGTCGCCGTCGACCTGGTGGGCGGGGACGTAGCGGAACTCGACCGAGCGGCCGTCCAGCAGTTCGTCGATACGCACCACCAGGTCCTGGTTGGCGACCGGCTTGCCGGCGGAGGTCTTCCAGCCGTTGCGCTTCCAGCCGGGCAGCCAGGTGGTGACGGCCTTCATCGCGTACTGCGAGTCCATCCGGATCTCCAGCGGCACGGCCGGGTCGGTCGCCGCGAGCAGCCGCTCCAGGGCGGTCAGTTCGGCGACGTTGTTGGTGGCCCGTCCGAGCGGGCCCGCCTCCCACCGGGCGGGAGTCTCCGTCTCGTCGGCGACGACCCAGGCCCACGCCGCCGGTCCGGGGTTTCCCTTCGAAGCCCCGTCGCACGCGGCCACCACTCGTTCACGCATGCGCCCGATCATGCCATGGACGGGCCGGGTCCCCGGAAACGGCGGCGGGCCCGCACCTCAGGTGACGTCGACGGTCGGGGGCGTCTCCCCCTCGGTGGTCGTGACGTCGATCACCGAGAAACTGGCTCCCTGCGGATCGCCGAGCGCGGCGAACCGGCCGAAGGGCGTGGTCATCGGGCCGAACCGCAGCACCCCGCCGCGCTCGGTCGCCTTGGCGACGGCCGCGTCGCAGTCGGGAACCGCGAAGTACACGTTGATGTACGGGGTGATCTCGGGCGGGAACTCCTCGGTCATCTCCATCCGGCCGAGGACCGGGGCGCCGTCCGCCTCGTAGACCCGGAAGTCGATCTCCTGGTCCCGCATCTCCTTCACCTGGTACGGGAAGACGGCGGGGAAGAACGTGTCGGCCTTCTCCGGGTCGCGGGTGAAGACCTCGGCCCAGCAGTAGGCGCCCGGTGAGCCCATCTCCGCCTCAAAGCCCTCGTGGGTGCCGGCCTGCCACACACCGAAGACGGCGCCGCTCGGGTCGCGGGCCAGGCACATGGTGCCGAAGTCACCGACCGTCATCGGCTCCATCAGCAGTTCCCCGCCGTGCGCGCGGATCTTCTCGGCGGTGGCGGCGGCGTCCGGCGAGGCCAGGTACAGACACCACTGGGACGGGGCCTCCTGGCCCGGCATCGGCGGGACGATCGCGGCGACCGCCTTGCCGTCGTGGTAGGCCTCGGTGTAGTTGCCGAGCTCCGTCGCCGACTCGCCGAAGGTCCAGCCGAGGACCTCGCCGTAGAAGGTCTTGGCCCCTTCGAGGTCGGTGAACATCGCGTCGGCCCAGCAGGGGTGTCCCTCAGGTTTCACGGCCATGATCGCGGCCTTCTTCCGGTTCGCGGTGGATGGTCCGCTTTCTCACGCTAGTCATCACGGGGGCGCATCGCGCGCCGAGCCGTTTGACGTGCACCTGCTTCATTCGCCGGCGTACGCCTTGTCCAGGGCGGCGATGTCGAGCTTGCCCATCGACATCATCGCCTTGGTGGTGCGGGCGGCCTTCTCGGGGTCCGGGTCGCCGACCATCGAGATCAGCCGGTCCGGGACCACCTGCCAGGACACGCCGTACTTGTCCTTGAGCCAGCCGCAGGGGCCGGGCTCGCCGCCGCCCTCGGTCAGCTTGTCCCAGTAGTGGTCGACCTCGTCCTGGTCGGCGCAGAAGATCTGGAAGGAGATCGACTCGTTGAACGTGAACTCCGGGCCGCCGTTGAGCGCGACGAACTTCTGGCCGTTGGCGGTGAACTCGACGGTCAGCACCGTCCCGGCGGGTCGCAGGGCGCCTTCCGGGTAGCGGGTGACGGTGCCGACCTCGGAGTTCTCGAAGATCGAGACGTAGTGGTGGGCGGCTTCCTCGGCCTGGTCGTCGAACCAGAGACACGTGGTGAAACCGTCGGTGGTCATGGCTGCCTCCTCGGTGCGGAAAACGCGGTCATCACTGTCGACCGCCACCGGCCGCGAAACTCATCGGTGCGCCGGTCATCGATCCGGACGGCCGTACCGCACCCCCACGGGCGGGGCGGCCGGGCGGGCGCTCCGCCCGTGGCGAATCTGCCGCGGGCAGAGAAAGTCCCGGCGGGCCCGGTCCGGGGGCAAGGGTGGAGTCGACGGCATCCGTGCCACGACGAGGAGGACCGATGACTCCATCCACCACGTTCGCACCGCGGTCCGAGGAGGGTGACACCCCCCGGACCCGCTTCGACGACCAACTCGCCGCACAACTGCTCGATCGGCGGATCGTGTTGCTCGGCACCCAGGTCGACGAGGTCTCCGCGAACCGGGTCTGCAGCCAGTTGCTGATCCTGTCCGCCGAGGACCCGCGCACCGACATCTGCCTGTTCGTCAACAGCCCGGGCGGCTCGGTGCACGCGGGGCTCGCGATCTACGACACCATGCGGCTGATCCCCAACGACGTCGCGACCCTCGCGATGGGATTCGCGGCCAGCATGGGGCAGTTCCTGCTCACCGTCGGCGCCCGCGGCAAGCGGTACGCGCTGCCGAACGCGCGGATCATGATGCACCAGCCGTCGGCGGGCATCGGCGGCACCACCGCGGACATCGAGATCCAGGCGGACAACCTGGAGTTCACCAAGCGGACCATCGAGCGGATCACCGCCGAGCACACCGGCCAGAGCCCGGAGACCATCTCCCGCGACGGCGACCGCGACCGCTGGTTCACGGCCGAGGAGGCCAGGGAGTACGGGATGGTGGACCGGGTGGCGACGTCCCTCACGGACCTCCTCCCGGCCAGGACGCGGCGACGGACGGGGCTGTAGACATGGCGAGTTACACGATTCCGCACGTGGTCGAGCGGACCCCGCAGGGCGAGCGCTCGTACGACGTGTTCAGCCGGCTGCTGTCGGAGCGGATCATCTTTCTGGGCACCGAGATCGACGACGGCGTCGCCAACGTCGTCATCGCGCAACTCCTCCATCTGGAGTCGGCGGCGCCGGAGAGCGAGATCGCGGTCTACATCAACTCGCCCGGCGGCTCGTACACCTCGCTGATGGCGATCTACGACACCATGACGTTCGTACAGGCGCCGATCTCCACGTTCTGCGTCGGCCAGGCGGCGTCCACGGCGGCCGTGCTGCTGGCCGGCGGGGACGCCGGGCGGCGGTTCGTGCTGGAGCACTCCCGGGTGCTGCTGGGCCAGCCGGCCAGCGGCGGACGGCAGGGCACGGTGTCCGACCTGGCCCTCCAGGCCAAGGAGATGGTCCGGGTCCGCGCCCAGGTGGAGGAGGTGCTGGCCCGGCACACCGGGCACGACATCCCCACGCTGCGCGCGGACATGGACCGCGACAAGGTGTTCACCGCGTCGGAGGCGGTGGCGTACGGGCTGGCCGACGAGGTGCTGAGCCGGCGTCTCACGACGGTCTGAGACGCCGGCCGGGCAGCGGCCTCAGGCGGCCAGGCAGAGCCCGTCGTACGACGAGGTCGTCGTCGCACGCGTCGGGCCGGCCCGGCGGGAGGTGAGCCGGACCAGCTCCCGCTGGGCCAGCGCCAGCAGGTCGCCGAGGCCGAGGCCCAAGGCGCCGGCGGCGGCCGCCAGCACCTCCGAGGAGGCCTCCTTGCGGCCCCGCTCCACCTCCGACAGGTACGGCATGGAGATGCGGGCCGCGTCGGCGACGTCCTTCAGCGTCCGCTCCTGCGCGAGGCGTTCGCGGCGCAGGACGTCACCGACGAGGTCGCGCAACAGCGGCTCCTTCGCGGTCCGTTCGGGCGCCGGCCCGCGGTGGGGCGGGGCGGCGGGACGGGGGCGGAGAGGGATGACACGGGCTTCGTCCGGGGCGTGGTTGGTCACCTTCCCAGCCTAGGAGCGTCAGGCCGCACGGGAAGGGGGCGGCGTTCCGCCCTCGGTGGAATGGGGCGAAACGCCCGTGCGGTCAGGGGCCGGTGGAGACGCCGTACGTCGTCTCCACCAGGAGCGTGCCGTGCGTCGGCTGCCGGGTGACGGCGACGGAGGCCGTCCCGGCGAGTCCCGTCGCGACGGCGGTCAGCGCGGCCACCACCACCGCCGTCACCGCCGCGCTCAGGGCGGCGAGCGTGCGGAAGGAGCGCACGAGCCGCCACTGGAGCCCGGCGAGCCGCACCAAGTGCCACTCCCGAAGCGGTGAGCGGGGCCCGGTCTCGGCGGAGGAAGGCCGAGCCGGGCGAGGCCCAGGGCCTCGGCGTCCACCGCGGTGAGCGTCACGGTGGTCTCCGCGGGGCCCGCGGACAGCGACCGCAGTCGCGCGAAGCCCTCGGTCTGCCGCACCGGCGCCGTCCCCCGTACCCCGGTGACGGCCAGGTCGGTGCCGTGCGCCCGGACGTCGACGGTCCAGGTGGTGCGCCGCGGGGCCGGGTCCGTGCCCGGGCGGAAGGCGAAGCGGAAGGTGCCGTCCTGCCGTCCCCTGCGCAGAGGCCCGGCAGGTCTCTTCCAGCGTCCGGGTGACGACGGCGCCGGCCCGTGGCCCGGCCTGGCTGACGGCCGGGGCGGCCGGCCTCCGCTGCATGCCGCCGGCCCGGGACGGAGTGCCGTCGGCGTAGCGCACGTCTCCGGCCAGTCGGTCGTCCAGGTGCTCGGCGGTGTCCGTGGTGCCGCCCTGCCGTCATCGGTCGAGCAGGCCGTCGCTCGGGCGCGGCTCCAGGGTGTGCCGGACGCGGGCCCGCCAGGCACCGGCCTCGGCGGTGAAGTCCACCCGGGTGGTGAGCGTGCGCGGCGGGTGGGGGTCGTGTGCCTCGCTCTCCCAGGGCAGGTCGGGGGTGGCGGCGCGGGGGTCCGCGGCCCGCTCCGAGGGCCCCGGCCGGCCCGCCGCGGCGTTCACTCCGACGAGGCACAACAGGGCCGGTCCGACCGCGCCCAGCCGGCGCGGCCCCGCTCCCGGGCGTTCCCCCATGCGGCGCTCCCCCGGACGAGTGCCGCGCACGCAGCGCTCGGGGTGGAGGGCCGGCAGGGCGCGCGCACCGGATGTTTCGCGCCGCCTCGGTACCAAGAGCGCATGGTCGGCGACAGCGCGGGTACCCGCAGAGAGGCGTCGTCATGACGCAGCACGCACGCACCAGGACGGCAACACCCGAAAGAGGCATTCGTCGCACCATGAGATCCGTGGGAGAGACAATGGACACCGCCACCGCTGTGACCGGGTCTGAGGCACCGTTCGTCGAGAGCGGGGCGCGGGGCGGGACGGAGTCGGAGCCGGCAGTCGTGGACCCGCGGACCGTGGCACCGCGCGACGCCCGGGAGCTGTCCCGGCAGTTCTTCCGCCGGCTGACGGAGCTGGAGGAGGGCACGCACGAGTACCAGTACGCGCGCAACACCCTCATCGAGATGAACATGTCGCTGGTGCGGTTCGCCGCCGGCCGCTTCCGTGGCCGCGGCGACGACATGGAGGACATCGTCCAGACCGGCATGATCGGTCTGATCAAGGCGATCGACCGGTTCGACCTGTCCCGCGAGGTCGAGTTCACCTCGTTCGCGCTGCCGTACATCGTCGGCGAGATCAAGCGGTTCTTCCGGGACACCACCTGGGCGGTGCACGTCCCGCGGCGGCTTCAGGAGCTGCGGGTGGAGCTGGCCAAGGCCCGCGAGGAGCTGGCGAGCCGGCTGGACCGCGAGCCGACCGTGGCGGAGCTGGCCACGCTGATGAACATCTCCGAGCGCGAGGTCGTCGAGGGCCAGATCGCCGCCAACGGCTACAACTCCTCCTCGCTGGACGCCGCCCTCACCGGTGACGGCCCCGAGAACGGCGAGGCCGTGCTGGCGGACTTCATCGGCGTCGAGGAGCACGGGCTGGCGCTCGTCGAGGACTTCCAGTCGCTGGCTCCGCTGATGGCGGAGCTGAACGAGCGCGACCGGCGCATCCTGCACATGCGGTTCGTGGAGGAGGCCACCCAGGCCGAGATCGGCGAACAGCTCGGCTGCTCGCAGATGCATGTGTCCCGGCTGCTCAAGCGGATCATCGTGCGGCTGCGCGAGGGGATGCTCGGCGAGCTGGACCGCGTCTGAGGCACCACCTACGAGGCCCCGGCGTCCCCGGGGCCCTTGCCGTCCGGGCGGCTCATGGATGCGAGGCCGCGCCTGACAGTCGGCCGGCGCACACGCCGTCCGGGCGGCTCACCCGCCGTTCAGCTCCACCAGCGCCCAGACCCGCTTGCCCACGGGCACCCGCTCGACCGCGACGCTCCGCGCCAGCGCGTGCACGATCTCCAGACCGTGCCGGCCGATGCGCTCGGGATCGCGCGGGAAGCGCCGGGGCAGGGCGTCGCTGCTGTCGTACACGGAGACCGTGACCTCGCCGTCGTTGCCCTCGAGGTCGAGGATGTACGGCCCGTCGCTGTGCCGGTCCGCGTTGGTGACCAGTTCGCTGACCACCAGGAGCAGCGCCTGTTCGGCGCGCTCGGCGATCTCGGCGCACCATTCGGTCCGCAACTGGTTGAGGAACTGTGCGGCGAACGCCCGCGCATCCGCTATGCACCCGGGTTCCCCGGTGTAGTGCGCGGCCCGCCGCAGCGGTTCCACGGGCACGTCGAAAGCGGAGCGTACGGCGGCCCCGTCCCGGTGCTCGATCATGCGTTTCTCTCTCCCCGCCGGCCTGGCCGGATACTGCTGCTGGAGTGCTCGTACCCCGAGCCGCGCCGCGCAGTCCCCACTGCAGCGGTCGTCACACCGGCGGCGAGGAGCTGCCCGGCTCCAGCACGCTCTCCGAGGACGCCGACGAGGGCAGCGACTCCGAGACGAGCGGGGGCTCCAGTGAGGACGACGTGTCGGGGGCCGGCGGTTGCGACGAGGTGGAGGTGTCCGGCGGCGGCGGGGACGAATCGGGCGTGGGCGTCACCGTGGTCGACGGGTCCTCGGGCTCGGAGCTGCTGCTCGGCGGGGTGGTGCCGTCGGACGGAGTGAGAGTCGTCACGCTCGCCGACGGGGTCGGGGTGGCCGGGGGCTTGGTGGGCTTGTCCTTGTCGCCGTCGTCGCCGCGGGGGCGGGCGATCCACTCGTCGTTCTCGGTGTCGTGGAGGACGAAGACCTTCACGACCTGTTCGGCGGGCTGGACCACGACGACCTGGGAGGGGTTGAACGACGGCCAGGAGTCCCCGGTCCGCTTGTACCCGCTCTGCTGCTGGACGGGCTCGGTCAGCGGGTTGCCGCAGGCGCATCGCACGCGCGGCACTCCGCGGTCGTCGACCAGCACCGCCGTACCGGACTGGAGGATGGCCTGGTACTCGGTGGCCTCTCCGTCACGGTAGCCGTGGTTGGTGACCCGGGTGTCCATGAGCAGCTGGACCGGGGTGTAGGAGCGCAGACGGGCGGGGACGTCGGACGGCTGGATCCCCAGCACCGAGGCGAACGCCTTGTTCTTGGCGGCGTTCTCGGTCAGGTACCTGATCTGCTTCTCCACGTCACAGGCGGCGACCTTCTGGGTGCCGCCGTACAGGCCGGGCTCGCCGCCCGGGACGGCCTGCACCCGGTTGCCGGCCGTCGTCGTGCCCGCCGGGGAGGAAGTGACGGGGGACGGGGTGACCGGCTCGGTGGTGGACTTGTTCGCCGTGGACGCGGTGTAGGGATCGGGGCCCTGCTTCGAGGCGGCCTGGAGGAAGACCTCCTTCTCCGACCCCGAACCTCCGCCACCGCCGAGGAGCACGACGCCGACGGTCGCGAGCGCGGCCACGACGACGGCGACCGTGGCCACCCGGGGGACGGACTTCCACCAGGGGCGGCCGGGTTCGGGCGGTTCGTCCGCCGGAGTGGGTGGCGGCGCGGGAGGCGGGCCGGGTGGCGGCTGCGCGCGGCCGGGGTTCAGCGGGCCGGACGGCGGCCCGGTGGGGCGACCGGAGTTCGGAGGTTGGGCGCTCACGAGCTGTGCTCCCGTCGTGAAGTGCAGCGGACGGAACTGTGGAGAGACGTTCCGTTCATCCGCTTCTCTAGCCCCTCATCACTATTGTGTGCTCTTGCCCCGGACGCCCCGCAAGCCGACCGGACGGCCCTCCCGAGGGGCGCGCCCGCCGGAGGCTGCTTAGCGTGGCCGTGTGAGCCTGCATATCTCCGACGACCGGGCCGTCGCCCGCCACGGATGGCTTCAGGCACTGGCCGTGACCCTGGCCGGTGTGCTCGCCATGGGCGTCGTCGCCGCGCTGGGACTGTGGGCGGCCGGGGCGACGGACCTGCCGGACGGCGCCTACGGGAAGGTGGTCGCCGCGACGGTCGTCACCGCCGTGGGCGGCACGGTCGAGCTGTCGGGCGACGCCGGTGACCTGGCCGGGGCCGAGGGGGATCTGACGGTCGTCCCGCTGTCCGTGACGCTCGTCGGCGCGCTGGTGTTCGCGGCCGGTTTCCTGCGGCCGCTGCGGCACCGGGCGGTGGCGGGGGCCGGGGAGCTGGCCGGCTGGGCCGGGCGGATCGCCCTGCTGTGGCTGCCGGCGCTGATCGGGCTGGCCCTGACCGCCCGGCACACCTTCAGCGTCTCGCTGGGCGAGGGCGTGCTCGAGGATCTGGGCGATCTGTTCGGCCTGGAACCGAAAGTGGGCTTCACCACCGATGTGCCGGAGACCCTGTTCTTCGGGATGCTCTGGCTGCTCGGCATGCTGGCGCTGGCGCTGCTGGTGTCGCGCGGGGCCCCGCTGCCGCGGCGGCTGCTGCGGTTCCAGGAGTCGGTGCGCCCGGCGGCGTACGCGATGGTCGCCCTGCTGCTGGCCTGTGTCGTGCTCGGTGTCGCCGTCGCTCTGGTGGTCGCGGCGACGCGCGGCCATGCCGTGGAGACGCTGGCGGTGGTCCTGCTCGGCCTGCCGAACCTGGTGTGGCTGGCGTTCACCATCGGGCTCGGGGCCACCTGGGACGGCCGGGTGGAGGGGCCGTTCGGGCTGCCGATGCCGCATGTCCTGGACCAGGTGCTGCGCACCGAGGACGTGAGCGCCCTCAATCTGAGCACGCTGTCCGACTACGACGGCCGGGTGTGGTGGCTGGTGGCCGTCGACGCGGTGCTGCTGCTGGCGGCGGCGTTCGTGATGGCGGCCCGCTCACCGGCCCGGGTGCGGCTCTGGCAGCACGCCCTGCACATGGCGGTCGCGCTCGCCGTCACGGTGCTCGTGATCTGCCTCGTCGGCCGGATCTCCGCCGCCTTCGGGCTGTCCCTGTTCGGCATCGGCGACCTCGGTGGCCAGCTCTCCGCCGATCTGTTCCTGCGCCCGCGCCTGTGGAGCGCGCTGGGCATCGCCCTGCTGTGGGGACTGGTGACCGGCTTCCTGGGCGCGCTGCTCGCCTGGAAGGTGCGGCGGCCGGGCGAGGTGCCCGACACGTACGCGCCCTGAGCTCTCTGCGCTGTCTCAGCCCAGCTCTGTCAGCTCTTTCAGCTCTCTCAGCTCTCTCAGCTCTCACGGCGGGTGGCCCGCGCCACGGGCCCTAGCCGTGCCGGCCGAAGACCGGCTCGGCCCAGCGCGGCGGCGGCTTCGGCCGCTCTCCCCGTTCCGGTACGACCGGCACGTCCAGCTCCGTCGGCGGGTGCCGGTTCTGGGTGCGGGCGCTGAGCGCCTCGCGCAGGGCGGCGACGAAGGCCAGGCAGGAGTCGTACCGCTGGTCGGGGCTCTTGGCGAGGGCGCGGGCGAACACGGTGTCGAGGCGCGGGGCGAGGTCCGGGCGGGACTCGGTGAGCGGGGGCGGCTCGTCGTGCTGGTGGGCCCAGAGCAGCGCCATGTCGTCGTCGCGGAGGAACGGCGGCCGGGCCGCCAGGGTCTCGTAGACCACGCAGGCCAGGCCGTAGACGTCGCAGCGGCCGTCGACGGGGCGGCCGGAGATCTGCTCCGGGGCGACGTAGTCGAGGGTGCCGACGAACTGGCCGACCGTGGTGAGGCCGGTGAGGGACAGCGACTTCTTGGTCAGGCCGAAGTCGGTGAGGTAGGCGTGCTCGGGGTGTTCGCTGTCGGTGCCGCGGGCGATCAGGATGTTGCCGGGTTTGACGTCCCGGTGGACCAGTCCGTGATCGTGGGCGGCGTCCAGCGCGGAGGCCACCTGCGCGCCGATGCGCAGGGCGGTGGCGGGTGGCAGCGGGCCCTCCCGGTCGAGCATCCGGCGCAGGTCGCGGCCGGCGACGTAGCGCATGGCGATGTAGAGCACGCCGTCCGTCTCGCCCGCGTCGTAGACCGGCACGATGTTGGGGTGGTCGAGGGCGGCGGCCACCTGGGACTCGCGGGTGAAGCGTTTGCGGAAGGTGTCGTTGCGGGCCAGTTCGGGGGCGAGCAGCTTGAGCGCGACCGTGCGGTCGAGGTGCAGGTCCTGGGCCCGGTAGACGACGGCCATTCCGCCGCGGCCGACCTCCTGCTCGATGCGGTAGCCGGCGATCCGCCGGCCGATCATCTCCGTCGACCGGCCGGAGAACGCGGCGGTGTCCCCCGTCATCACCACTCACCGTCGCCGGACACCAGGCGGGTCGGCGCCTCCGAGGGGTCCTCGGCGCGGTCCCGGTCCTGCGGACGTTTCCCACGCTCCTGGCGGCCTCGGCCCTTCGGATAGCGCCGCTCCTCGGTGTGGCCCCGGTGCGGCCGGTGCCCCCGCTCCTCCGTGAAGCCGCGTTCGTCCGTGAAGCCCCGCTCGTCGGTGTAACCGCGCTCGTCGGTGAAGCCTCGGTCCCTGGTGAGGCGGCGGTCCTCCGTGAAGCCCCGGCCCTCGGTGTAGCCGTGATCGGTGTAGCCCCGGTCCTCGGAGTGGTCCCGGTCGTCGGTGTGGTCCCGGTCCTCGGAGTGGTCCCGGTCCGGCGGGCGGCTCCGGGCCTCGGTATAGCCGCGGTCCGTGGTGTACCCGCGGTCCGTCGGGTGGCCGAGGTCCGTCGTGTAGCCGCCGTCCGTCGTGTAGCCACGGTCCGACGCGTGGCTCGCGTCCTCCGTGTCGCGGCGCGGGTGGCCGCGTACCTCGGCGGCGTGGCGGTCGCGGTGTCCGCGGTCCTCCTCGGCACGGGGGGCCTCGTCGGGGGCGTAGGTGCTCAGACGGGTGCCGTCGCTGTACGCCCAGCGCTCGCGTTCGGCGTCGTACAGCCAGACGTCCTCGCCTTCGACGACCACGCCGATCCGCAGTCCGCGGGTGCGGTCGCGGAAGGACTCGCCGTCGAGGTGGCCGTCCGTCAGTTCCTCCACGGCGGCCCGGTAGCCGGCCAGGGCCCGTTCGGCGCGGGCGAGCAGCGGTCGCGGGTCGCCGCCGGGTGCGAGCCGGTGCTGCTCGGTGGGCGGGTCGGTCGGTACGGCCACCAGATGGCGGCCGTCGACCCAGGCCGACCAGCCGTTGGAGCACAGGATGCGGCCCCAGTCGCCGCGCCGCTCGACCAGTTGCACCGGCAGCAGCGGATCGAGGGCTGCTGTCGGCCGGTCGAGGTCCGGGGTCTCCCAGGCGGACATGCCGCGCCGGGGGACGACGTGGGTGGGCCGGAAACCGGAACGCGTCATCATCGGCGCCTACTTCCGCATCACGACGGGTTCATGGCGGCGCAGCAGGCGGGACACCAGCCAGCCGAAGACCAGCGAGAGGACCACCAGCATGCCCACGTTGAGCAGCCACACGTCCGCCGTGTGCGCGAAGAGCGGATCGCCGGTCAGGCTGCCGGGCGAGAGCCGGGCCAGGTCGACGGTGCCGGCCATCGCGGCGAACGCCCAGCGGGAGGGCACCAGCCAGGCCAGCTGTTCCAGGACGAGGACGCCGTCGAGCGACAGCAGGGCGCCGCAGAAGACGACCTGGACGATGGCGAGCAGCACCAGCAGCGGCATCGTCACCTCCTCCTTGCGCACCAGCGCGGAGACCACCAGGCCGAGCATCATCGCGGTGAAGGCGAGCAGGGCCACGGCGACCGTGATCTCGACAAGGGGCGGCATCAGCACGCCCTGGCCGCCGGGGGCCCTGAGGTCGACGCCGAGCAGGGCGACGAGGGTGAGCACCACGGCCTGCGCCACGGTGATCGTGCCGAGCACGACGACCTTGGACATCAGGTAGGCCGATCTGGACAGGCCCACGGCTCTCTCCCGCTGGTAGATGACACGTTCCTTGACGAGTTCGCGCACGGCGTTGGCGGCGCCGGTCAGCACGCCGCCGACGCACAGGATGAGCAGCGCGTTCAGTGCGCTCTTGCGGGTCAGCTCGCCGCCCGCCAGGGCGCGGGCCATGGCGCCCATCACGAACGGCAGCGCGATCATGATGGCGAGGAAGGTGCGGTCGGCGGAGAGCACCGCGGCGTAGCGGCGGATCAGGGTGCCGAGCTGGGCGAACCAGCCGCGGGGCTGCGGGGGCGGCCCCGGGGCGACGGGTGCCTTGCGGGGCAGCTGGGGTTGGGCGGTGGCGTCGGCGATGTACCGCCGGTGGTAGGGCGAGTCGAGGTACTCCCCCGCCCAGTCGCGCTCCTTGTCCCGTTCGAACGCCTCGAAGGCCTCCGGCCAGTGCTCGGCGCCGAAGAAGGCGAGGGCGTCGCCGGGCGGCCCGTAGTAGGCCACCTTGCCGCCGGGGGCCAGGAACAGCAGGCGGTCGCAGACGTCCAGGCTGAGCACGCTGTGGGTGACGACGATGACGGTGTGGCCGTCGTCGGCGAGGCCGCGCAGCATGTGCATCACCGAGCGCTCCATGCCGGGGTCGAGGCCGGAGGTCGGCTCGTCGAGGAAGAGCAGCGACGGCTTGGTCAGCAGCTCCAGCGCCACGCTGACCCGCTTGCGCTGACCGCCGGAGAGGCTGTGCACGGGCTGCCGGGTGCGTGCCTCCAGGCCGAGTTCGCGGATCACCTCGTCGACCCGGGCGCGGCGCTCGTCCTTGGCGGTGTCCTGCGGGAAGCGCAGGTCCGCGGCGTAGTTGAGGGCGGCCTGGACGGTCAGCTGGGCGTGCAGGATGTCGTCCTGCGGGACGAGGCCGATGCGCTGGCGCAGCTCGGCGTAGTCGTGGTAGAGGTCGCGGCCGTCGTAGAGGACGGTGCCGTGGTCGGCGGGTCGCTGGCCGGTGAGCGCGTTCATCAGGGTGGACTTGCCGGCGCCGCTCGGGCCGACGACCGCGAGCAGGGACTTCTCCGCCACCGGGAAGGAGACGTGGCCGAGGAGCTGTTTGCGGCCGCGGTCGACGGCGACGGTGAGGTCCTGGACGTCGAGGGAGATCTCGCCGGTGTCGACGTACTGCTGGAGCTGGTCGCCGACGAGGCAGAAGTCGGAGTGGCCGACGCCCACGATGTCGCCCGGGCCGATCTCGGCGCTGGTGACGAGCAGACCGTTGAGATACGTGCCGTTGTGGCTGCCGAGGTCGACGATCTCGAAGGTGCCGTCGGTGTGCGTGCGCAGTTCGGCGTGGTGGCGGGAGACGATCAGGTCGTCCACGACCAGGTCGTTGTCGGCGGCGCGGCCGATGCGGACAGTCCTGGTGGGCAGCGGCCGTACGCTGGTCGGCTGCCGGAAGGTGCCGGTGACGGCGGGCCGGGAGACCGCCGAGGGGCGCTCGCGGGCGCGGGTCATCAGGCCGGTCAGCACGGCGCGGGGGCCGTCGTCGGGGTTGCCGAAGCGGATGACGCTGCCGGGGCCGACGCCGCGTTCGTGGACGCGCCGGCCGTCGGCGTAGGTGCCGTTGGTGCTGTGCGCGTCCTGGAGCGTCCAGTGGTCGCTGTCGGGATGGAGCACCGCGTGGTGCCAGGAGACGCGGGAGTCGTCGAGGACGATGTCGCTGAGGGGGTCCCGTCCGACGTGGTAGTCGCGGGCGGGCGTGATCACCGTGGAGCCCGTGTCGGTCTCCAGGACGAGTTCGGGCGCCGTCGATGCGGCAGGCCGCTCCGTCATGCCCAAAAGTCTACCGATTCGTCCATTTGCGCGCTTGATCGCCGGCGGGCCGGATCCCGCACGCCCGCGACCGGCCCGCGCGGCGGTCAGGCGACCGGCATGACGAGCCCCGGGAGGGTCCGCTGCATCCGCAGGGCGTCGATGGACTCGGCCATCAGCTCGTACTCGGTGGTGTCGTCGCTGACGGCGATGCGGACCAGCCGTCCGGCCGCCAGTTCGTCGGCGATCAGTTCCTGCCGTTCGGTGTCCGCACACCAGGTGCGCAGTACGGCGGGTACGTCGGTGACGGTGTCGGCGACCGGGACGAGCGCGTTGGGCGGGTAGGGCTCGCCGCCGGGCAGGGGGTCGAGCCGTTCGGCGATCCAGGTGGCGCGGTCCCGCAGCCACCACAGCGCGAGTGCCAGGGTGGGCGCCCGATAGGTGCCCAGAGGTACTCCGATGCGCTGCCCACCGCAGGTGCCGTACGCGGTGACATGGCACAGGAATTCGTCGTGCACGTTCGCCTCCCCCGTTCCCTTGCTCGCCTGCCGGGCGTGCCTCGCTTTCGTGCGGCTCCTGTGCGGTGAAGTGCCCCTGACTGTCGAGTATCTTCACTCTTGAACCACTGTCACCATGGCTTTTTGGCCAGTCTCCTGGCATATTCCGCACGGCGATTGGCCGGAATGCGACGGGCGCGATGAGTTTGACCTCGGGCCTCGGTCTACAGGGGTATGGATAAGACCGGAAAAGTGGACGTGGAATTCACCGCGGTCCTGCGCAGGAGCCCTGAGAAGGGTGGCTGGACCTATGTCGTGTGGCCGGAATCGGTCGCGTATTTCGGCACCCGTGGATTGATCAAGATAAGCGGAAAGATCGACGGGCACCCATTCCGCGGCTCTTTCATGGCACTGGGCGACGGAACCCACAAACTGCCCGTCAAGGCGGAGGTGCGCCGGGCGATCGGCAAGGGCGAGGGCGACACGGTGACGGTGCGTCTGGAGGAGCGCCTCTGAGTCTTCGGCGGACATGCCGGATGCCCGGAGGCGGCCGTCGCCTCCGGGCATCCGGGAATCCTGGAATGCCGGAACTCGGGTGATCCGGCGAGGTGCTACGCCGTGACGATCTCGTCGATGCGGGCCAGCTCGTCCGTGTCGAAGTCCAGATTGCCGATCGCGGCGACGCTGTCCTCCAGCTGCCGCGGGCTGCTCGCGCCGACCAGGGCGGAGGTGACCCGGCCGCCGCGCAGCACCCAGGCGAGCGCCATCTGGGCCAGCGACTGGCCGCGCGACTTGGCGATCTCGTCGAGCGCGCGCAGCTTGCCGACCAGTTCCTCGGTCAGCGCGTCCGAGTTCAGGAACGGGCTGTCGCTCGCGGCCCGCGAGTCCTCGGGGATGCCGTCGAGGTAGCGGGCGGTGAGCACGCCCTGCTCGAGCGGCGAGTAGGCGATGGAACCGACCGCCAGCTCGTCCAGCGTGTCCAGCAGGCCCTCCTCCTCGGGGCGCCGGTCGAGCATCGAGTAGCGCGGCTGGTGGATCAGCAGCGGGGTGCCCAGCTCGCCGAGGATGCGGGCGGCCTCCCGGGTCTGCTCCGGGGAGTAGTTCGAGACACCGACGTACAGCGCCTTGCCCTGCTGCACGGCGGAGTGCAGGGCGCCCATCGTCTCCTCCAGCGGAGTCTCCGGGTCCGGGCGGTGCGAGTAGAAGATGTCGACATGATCCAGGCCCATCCGCTTCAGGCTCTGGTCCAGCGACGACAGCAGGTACTTCCGCGAACCCCACTCGCCGTACGGGCCCGGCCACATCAGATAGCCGGCCTTGGTGGAGATCACCAGCTCGTCGCGGTACGGCGCGAAGTCGGCCTTCAGCGCCTCGCCGAGCGCGGACTCGGCGGCGCCGGGCGGCGGACCGTAGTTGTTGGCGAGGTCGAAGTGGGTGACGCCGAGGTCGAAGGCGCGGCGCAGGATGGCGCGCTGGGTCTCGACGGGCCGGTCGGGGCCGAAGTTGTGCCACAGGCCGAGCGACAGCGCGGGGAGCTTGAGGCCGCTGCGGCCGGTGCGCCGGTAGGGCATCTCGGCGTAGCGGTCGGGGTGTGCGGTGTACAACGCGACTCCTGAGGGGTTGGCACACGGGAGGTGGCTCCGGGGGACCGAAACCGCCCCCTACTCTGTCGTGACCTGCGGCCAGTGGTCCAACAGAAGAATCCGATGGAATTCAGCGGCTACGCTTCTCAGTCATGGAACTCCGCCAGCTCAGGCACTTCCTCGCGGTCGCCGAGGACCAGCATTTCACCCGGGCGGCCGAACGGCTGATGGTGTCCCAGTCGGGCCTGTCCGCCTCGATCCGGGCCCTGGAACGGGAGCTGCAGACCCCGCTGTTCGTGCGCACCACCCGCCGGGTGACCCTCACCGAGGCGGGCCGGGCGCTGCTGGTCGAGGCGGAGCGCGTCCTCGCGCAGGTACGGGCGGCGCACGAGGCGGTCGCCGCCGTGCAGGGCGTGCTGCGCGGCACGCTCGCCCTGGGCACCGAGCAGTGCATCGCCGGGGTGCCGGTGGCCGGGCTGCTCGCCGCGTTCCGGCGGCGCCATCCGGACGTGGAGATCCGGCTGCGGCAGGCGGGCTCCGGGGCGCTGGCGGAGGAGGTGGCCGCCGGACGCCTGGACCTGGCGTTCGCGGTCGGCACCGAGGCGGAGACCGAGCAGCTGCGCTCCGAGGCGCTGACCGCCGAGCCGATGACCGTGCTGTGCCATCCCAGCCATCCGCTGGCGGCCGCCGGAGCGGCCGTCACCCCCGACGACATCGGCGACGAGGTGTTCGTCGACTTCCACCCGGACTGGGGGCCGCGCCGCACCACGGACGCGGTGTTCGCCGCCGCGGGCGTGCGGCGGACGGTGGCGCTGGAGGTCAACGACGTGCACAGCCTGCTCGACCTGCTCGACGAGGACCTGGGCATCGCCGTGGTGCCGCACCACTTCCGGCACAAGCGGCCGTCGCTCGCCGCGCTGCCGCTGAAGGGCACGGGCGAGGCCGCGTACGAGACGGTGGCCCTGCTGCCGCCGCCGGAGGCCACCAGTCCGGCCGCGCGCGCCCTGATGGCACTTCTGGAGACGAGGGGCGAGTGAGCGGCCGCCGGGCCATGGTGGACCCATGCACGCCAAGGACATCCTCATCGACGGCTACGGCCGCATCCGGGAAGAAGTCCATGCCGCCGTCGAAGGGCTGACGGCCGACGAGCTGAACGCCCGGCCCGGCCCCGACGCCAACTCCGTCGCCTGGCTGGTCTGGCATCTCACCCGGGTCCAGGACGACCACCTCGCCGACGCCTCGGGCCTCGACCAGGTGTGGCTGGCCGGCGGCTGGGAGAAGCGCTTCGGCCTGGACCTGCCGCGCCGGGACACCGGCTACGGGCACACCTCCGCGAAGGTCGCCAAGGTACGGGTGGACTCACCCGACCTGCTGACCGGGTACTACGACGCCGTCCACGAGCAGACGCTGGGGTTCGTGCGCGGTCTGGCCGCCAAGGACCTCGAACGCGTCGTGGACGAGCGCTGGGACCCACCGGTCACCCTCGGCGTACGGCTGGTCAGCGTCCTGTCCGACGATCTCCAGCACGTCGGACAGGCCGCCTATGCGCGCGGGCTGGTTCAGAGCGCCGCGGCGTAACCCGGCAGGACGACGTCCTCGATGAGGGCCTTGCGCTCGTCGAACGGGATGAACGCGCTCTTCACGGCGTTCACGGTGACCGTGCGCAGGTCCTCGACGGTCCAGCCGGCCTGCTCGACCAGCAGGGACATCTCGCGGGTCATGGTGGTGCCCGACACCAGACGGTTGTCGGTGTTCAGGGTGACCCGGAAGCCGAGGTCCTTCAGAGCGGTGATCGGGTGCTCGGCGATGGAGGTGGCGGCGCCCGTCTGGAGGTTGGAGGTCGGGCACATCTCCAGGGCGATCCGGCGGTCGCGGACCCAGCCGGCCAGACGGCCGAGCTTGCCGTCGACGATGTCCTCGGTGATCCGCACGCCGTGGCCGACGCGCTGGGCGCCGCACACCTGGAGGGCCTGGTGGATGCTGGGCAGGCCGTGCGCCTCACCGGCGTGGATGGTGAACGGCACGCTCTCGCGGCGCAGGTGCTCGAAGGCGGCGAGGTGGTCGGCGGGCGGGAAGCCGTCCTCGGCGCCGGCGATGTCGAAGCCGACGACGCCCGCGTCGCGGTAGGCGACGGCCAGCTCGGCGGCCTCCTGGACGCGGTCGAACATCCGCATGCCGCACAGCAGGGTGCCGACGCGCACCGGGGTGCCGGCCGCCGCGGCCTTGGCCATACCGGCGGCCAGGCCCTCCTGCACCGTCTCGACGACCTCGCGCATCGTCAGGCCGCCGCTGGTGTTCAGCTCGGGGGCGTAGCGGACCTCGCCGTAGACCACGCCGTCGGCCGCCAGGTCGAGGACGTACTCCTCGGCGGTGCGCAGCAGGCCCTCGCGGGTCTGCATCACGGCCAGGGTGTGCTCGAAGGTGGCGATGTAGCGGACCAGGTCACCGGAGTTGGCCGCCTCGTAGAACCAGGCGGCCAGCTCGTCCGGGTCGGTGGTGGGCAGGGTGTGGCCGACCTCGCGGGCAAGCTCCACCACGGTCGCGGGGCGCAGGCCTCCGTCCAGGTGGTCGTGCAGGACGGCCTTCGGCAGTCGGCGGAGTACGTCGGCGTCTATGCGCGTAGATGACATGTGCGGTCGTTCCTCGGCGGGTCGGTGGGAGAAGTGCGGGGTGGATCAGGCGGGGTGGATCAGGAGGCGGGCTGGAGCAGGTCCCAGCGGTTGCCGTAGAGGTCCTGGAAGACGGCGACCGTGCCGTACGGCTCGTGCCGGGGCTCCTCCAGGAAGGTCACGCCCGCGGCGGTCATCCGGGCGTGGTCGCGGGCGAAGTCGTCGGTGTGCAGGAAGAACCCGACCCGTCCGCCGGTCTGGTCCCCGACCCGGCCGCGCTGCGCGTCGTCCTTGGCCCGGGCGAGGAGCAGGGCGGTACCGGCGCCGGCGCCGGCGGCCGAGGGCTCGACCACGACCCAGCGGGACCCGTCCGGCCGCGGCGCGTCCTCGGCCAGATGGAAGCCCAGGGCCTCGGTGTAGAAGCGGATCGCCTCGTCGTAGTCGTCGACGACGAGGGTGACCAGGGCGACGCGTCTCATGGGGACCTTTCGGCGGGTGGGAGCCAGGGGTTGACGGAAGAGGTTATACGTAAAACCTGACGGATGCCAGTCGCCTTGACCTTGAGGGCTTGCGGATGGCGGTGGGGTCGGGGCCGGTGGGGTCGGGGGCCGGTGGGGCGCGTGGGGGTGCGGGCCACGCCGGGGTGGCCCGCACCTCACCGCGAGATGTCGCTCGTCGTGTCCTCGTTCGTCAGCCGATGAGCGTGTGCAGGGCGGGCACGCTGCCGCTGCCGCCCAGCACGCCCACGAGGACCGCGCCGGCGGTCGGGGTGCCGCCGAGGAAGGTGAGGCCTCCGACGACCATGCCGAAGACGAGCGCCGCCAGCAGGACGACGGCGGCGTGCAGGCTCATGAGGGGGCCGGTCGGAAAGCGGTGGCAGGGGGTCGGTGGTCCGGGGCGGGGTGCGGACGTCATGTGTTCCTCCGGGGGTGAGGACGGGGCCGCAGGGCCGGGTGGCGGCTCGTCGCCGAGGGTCAGCCGGGCTCGCCGCACTCGTACAGCGGCAGCGTCCCGAGATCGGCGTCGGTGCGGTTGCCGTTCATGTCCTTCGCCGTGGCGTAGAGGTGCAGCGGCACCGTCTCCAGGGCCTTCGGGCCCGTCCGGTACGCCGGGATGTCGAACCGCGCGGTGTCGCCGTCGGCGATCCAGTCACTGCTCTCGTACGTCCCGTCGGTGGGGTGCTCGATGTACAGCGTCAGGCGGAGGATGCCCGAGGGGTCGGACGCCGACAGCCACACGCTGTAGGTGGTGGGCGTGCCGTCCGGACCGCACGTCTGCATCAGCGAACCGTGGGTGTCGACCACCTCCTGCCCGACCGCGTCGGCACTGAGGCCGGTGAGGGAGACGCTGGGGCCGGTGGTGTCCGGGGGCGGTTCCACGACCCCGCCGTTGCCGGTGCCTTCGTTGGTGTTGCCTTCGTTGGTGTTGCCCTCGTTGGTGTTGCCCTCGTTGGTGTTGCCCTCGCTCGTGCCGCCGTCGCTGGTGCCCTCGTTGGTGTTCCCCTCGCTCGTGTTGCCCTCGCTGGTGCCTTGGCTGGTGTTGCCCTCGCTGGTGCCGCCTCCGTTCCCGCCGCCTCCGTCGGAGCCCCCGCCGTTCGTGCCACCCCTGGAGCTGCCCCCGTTGCCGCCGCCGTTCGCGCCGCCCCCGTCGGTGCCGCCGCCCGGTGTGCCCGGTTCGGCGGTGGCGCCGATACCGGGCAGGGTCCCGAAGTCGGGCAGCGCGATGTCCGCTCCGCTCTTGTCGATGACGGTGAGGGCGACGATCGAGGCCAGCGCACCGGCCCCGAGCGTCGTCGCCGCGCGGCCCAGCGCTCGCCGCGGTCGCCGGCGCACCTGCCGTCGCCGCGGTCGCTGCGGTCGGGCGAGCCGGGGGGCCGACGGGGGCGCGTCCCGGCGCGCGGTCCGAGCGTCGCTCCGAGAGGTTTCGCGGCGCGCCTCCCCCGGATCGTTCTCCGGGCGCCGTGCGTCGCAGACGGTGCGCACCCGGTCGTACAGCTCGGGCGACGGCGCGAGCAGCGCCACGGGCAGCTTGCGCAGGTGCCGCAGATTCTCCTGGTCGGTCCCGCAGACGCCGCAGGTCCGCAGGTGGGCCGTCCCGTCCTCCAGCGATGCCGGGGTGAGCCGGGCATCGTCACCGCCCTCGGGGACGCCGAGGAGGTCGCGCAGTTCCTGGCACGCCGGCCTCCGCCGGACCAGGTGCAGCAGGAGCACCGCGTCCTCCACGCGCTTGCGCGCCCTGGTGCGCCGCTGGAAGTACACGGGGGTGCTGATGCCGAGGGCCCGGGCCTGCTCCGCGTTGGTCCATCCCGACTCCTCGCCGAGGACGGTCAGCCTCATCACCCGCTGTTCCGCCTCGGTGAGGGCCCGCAGGACGCTGTTCCACTGGTGCAGGGCCTCCCGGTACTCCGCCTCCTCCTGGGTCCGGGAGTCGCGCAGGTGCTCGTGCTGCTCGTCCGTCAGCCGGGGCTTCAGCCGCCGGACCTCGGACACCGCCGCCCGTTCGACGACGGTCTTCAGCCATCCCCTGAGGTTACGGATCGGCTTCCGGTACTCCGCCAGCGCGAGGAAGGTCTCGACGACCGCGTCCTCGGCGTCCTCCCGGTGGCCGTTCAGCTTTTGCAAGGCCAGGTTGAACAGCAGTGAGCCGTGCTGTTCCCACAGCCGTCGTCCGGCCTCCGCGTCTCCCTCGCGGAACCGTTCGACGAGTTCCCTGTCGTCCATCGCCACCACTTCTCGCCTCTCCGCACGCCCGGCGGGCCCGTTGCCCGCGGTCTTCGACGTGCTCTCAGCGATCCAGTCGCGCGAGGAGGTCAAGATCTTCCGCGGCGCGGCACATCTCCTCACGGAACGGCCGGAGACCGGCCGCCACCGAAGCCTCCGCGCGGTCAACCGTGCCCGGCGGACGGGGAGTTGACTCCGGCGCGAGTCCTCACCGGCCCCCTCGTCGGCGTACCCCAGCGCACGAGGCGGGAGCGCGTGCGCCCCCGGAGGGCCGAGGCGGAGGGCGGCGGATTCCCGGAGCCGGGCCGGCACCCCTCGGGCCACGATCGTCCTGCCGGTACGGTCAGGGCATGGATGCCAGTGGCCGGCCGACCCTCGACGAGATCGAGGATGTCTTCGTCGAGCTGGCCGCGGGCCGGTTGCCTCGGGACGAGGCCGACCGCTGGGCGGCGAGGTGGGTGACCGAGGACGGGATCGACTGGGACGACCTGTCCTGGTGGGCGCTGGACCGCCTCCACGGAATCGATCTCCCCGCGGGCGTGAGCGGCGGCCACCTGCACGACGACGCACAGGTACGGGCATGGCTCGCCGAGCTGAGGAGACGCCGAGGCGGAACGCGGCCGCCGGCGGACAGTCTCCCGACCTCCGGTACGCCGGACACGACCTAGGTCTCAGGGCCGAGCGAGCCGTCCGCCCGGCGGCGGAGGTGCGGGGAGCGGCACCGCCGGTACCGTCCCCGCATGAAGATCACTCAGCCTCCCCGCACCCCCGAGCAGCGCAAGCAGGACGTCCTGGCCCGGCTGGAGCGGGAGGAGGACGTCTGGGTGGCGTCCGCGGCGGCCGACGGGACGCCCTGGCTGGTCGCTCTCTGGTTCCTGTGGGACGGGGAGGCGGTGTGGCTGGCGACGCGGACGACCAATCCGACCGGACGCAATCTGCGCGACGGGCTGCGCGCCCGGCTGGCGCTCGGCGACACCCAGGACGTGGTGCTGATCGACGGCGAGGCGGAGGTCCTCACCCGCGACGAGGTACCGGCGGCGACCGCGCGGGCGTACATCGCCAAGTACGGCTGGGATCCGGGCGCGGACAGCCCTTCGTACGCCTGGTTCCGGGTGCGTCCGCTGGCCGTGCAGGCCATGCACGGGGTGCACGAGATGCCGGGGCGGTACCTGATGCGGGACGGCGTGTGGGTCGTCTGAACACACTCGTCTCAACACACCGGGGTCCCGTCGGCATTCGTCCCGGCGACGTTCTTTGATCGCACGGTAGTTACCTGAGAGTAATCCCCGGTGGTTTGATGTGCGGCGCCACTCAGCCCCTTCCTCCACAGGGAGATCCAGTGACGCTCTTCGCCACGCGCCGCACCACCGGCGCAGCCGTGCTCGTCCTCGCCCTCGCCGGCGCGGGGCTCGCGGGCACGGCGCCCGCCGCCGGCGCCGCCGAGCAGGTGCCGCAGGTGCGGGTCCTGTCGTACAACGTGTTCCTTTTCAGCAGGAGCCTGTATCCGAACTGGGGGCAGGACCATCGCGCGGCGGAGATCGCGAAGGCGTCCTTCTTCCAGGGCAACGACGTGGTGGTGCTTCAGGAGGCCTTCGACAACTCCTCCTCGGACGCGCTGAAGCGGGCCGCCTCGACCGCCTACCCGTACCAGACGCCGGTGGTCGGGCGGAGCAAGGACGGCTGGGACGCGACGGGCGGTGCCTACTCGGCGACGACGCCTGAGGACGGCGGTGTCACCGTGCTCAGCAAGTGGCCGGTCCTGCGCAAGGAGCAGTACGTCTACCGGGACGCCTGCGGGTCCGACTGGTGGTCCGCCAAGGGCTTCGCCTACGTGGTGCTGAACGTGTCCGGCGCCCGCGTGCACATCGTGGGCACCCACGCCCAGTCGACGGACCCCGGCTGCGACGCGGGCGAGGCCGCGGCGATGCGCAGCCGCCAGTTCAAGGCGATCGACGCGTTCCTTGACGCCAAGAACATCCCGGCGGCCGAGCAGGTCCTGGTCGCCGGTGATCTGAACGTGGACTCGCGCGGCGCCGAGTACGACTCGATGCTCGCCGACGGCAGCCTGGTGGGCCCGCAGGCCCGTACCGGGCATCCGTACTCCTTCGACACCGAGGAGAACTCCATCGCCCGTGACCGCTACCCGGACGACCCGCGCGAGGACCTGGACCACGTCCTGTACCGCGCCGGCCACGCCCGGCCGGCGGTGTGGAAGAACGACGTGGTGAAGGAGACCTCGGCGCCCTGGACGGTGTCGAGCTGGGGCACCGCGTACACGTACACCAACCTGTCGGACCACTACCCCGTGATCGGTCACGCGGGCTGAGCCGACTCCTTCCGGCGGGCGTCGAGGCGGGCCAGTTCGGCGTCGGTGAGGCGCAGCGCGCCCGCCGCCACGTTCTCGGCGAGGTGGGCGGGATCGCCGGTGCCGGGAATGGCGAGGACGTGCGGGCCCTGGTGCAGCGTCCAGGCGATCCGGACCTGCGCGGGGCTGGCGCCGTGGGCGCGGGCGACGGCCGGCACCTCCTCGTCCTGGGCCGCGGGCGCGCCCCGCTCTCCGCCCTGACCGGCGACGGCGTAGAACGGCACGAAGGCGATGCCCTGTTCGCCGCAGCGGCGCAGCAGTTCGTCGGAAGCCGGGTCCGGGGCGTCGAGCCCGTACCGGTTCTGCACGCTCACCACCGGTGCGATGGCCTGCGCCTCGGCCAGGTGCCGGGGCTCGACGGCGGACAGGCCCAGGTGCCGGACGAGGCCGGCGTCGCGCAGCTCGGCCAGCGCCCCGAAGTGCTCGGCTATCGACTCCTGCCGCATCCGCCGCAGGTAGACCAGGTCGAGGTGGTCGCGGCCGAGCTGGCGCAGGTTCTCCTCGACCTGTCCGCGCAGCCGGTCGGGGCTCGCCGCGGTGCCCCAGGTTCCGTCGAACTCGCGGTGCGGGCCGACCTTGGTGGCGATCAGCAGGTCGTCGGAGTACGGCGCCAGCGCGCTGTTGATCAGTTCGTTGGCGGAGCGCAGGGCGGAGAAGTAGAAGGCGGCCGTGTCGATGTGACGGACCCCGAGGTCGACGGCCCGGCGCAGGACGGCGATCGACCCGGCGCGGTCGCGGGGCGTGCCGAGGTGGAAGGCGGCGGTGCCGGTGAGCCGCATCGCGCCGAAGCCGACGCGACCGACGGAGAGGTGGCCGAGGGTCCAGGTGCCCGCGGCGTCCGCGGTGATCGTTTCGGAGGTCATCGAAGGAGTCTCGCACGCTCCACGCGCCTGTCCGACCGGGTCGCGCGGGGTCGGCGCGGCCCCGTTCCCGGGGTCGTGTGCGGGCGGCGCGACCGGGGAACTCGGGGGCACATGGTCGGTGACACGGACGACGACATCGCGGTGCGACGACGCGGCACGAGCGGGCACCGGGCTTCCGAGCACACCGCCGACATCCGCGTCGAGGCGTGGGGTGCCGACCGGGAGAGCTGCTTGCTGGAGGCGGTCCGGGGCATGGTCGAGTGCTTCGCGGACGTGTCCGGGGTGCGGCCCTCCTCGGTGGCGCACGTACGGCTGCCCGAGGAGGGCGACGAGGAGCTGCTGGCGGCTCTGCTCGACGAGGTGGTGTACCGCATGGAGGTGCGCGGCGAGATCCCGGTCGATGTGGCGGCCGGGGTCCGCGAGGACGCGCTGGACGTGCGGTTCGCGATGGCCGAGCTGGGGCGGGTGGAGATCACCGGGGCGGTGCCGAAGGCGGTGGCCTGGCACGAGCTGCGCATCCGGCCGGACGCGTACGGATGGTCGTGCGCGGTGACCATCGACGTATGACAAGGGACGTCCGACAGGCGACGTCTCACCGACGTCTCATGGACGCCGTACGACGTGCGGACGGCGGCCGGTTCCGGCCGGGTGCGGCGCGCGTCAGCCCTTGACCACTCCCAGCGGCACCAGCCGTGCCACCGTCCGGCACAGCCCCGCGCCCTCGCTCGCGGCCACCACCGCGCCGACGTCCTTGTACGCCTCCGGTGTCTCCTCGGACAGGCCGCGCCACGAGCGGGGCCGCACGGCGATGCCGGCGCGTTCCAGGCGGGCCCGCAGCTCTCTGCCGGTGACCGTGCGGGCGGCCTCGTGGCGGCTCATCCGGCGGCCGGCCCCGTGGCAGGTGGAGGCGAAGGCGTCGCCGCCGGGGACGCCGGCGAGGACGTAGGAGGCGGTGCCCATGGTGCCGGGGATCAGCACGGGCTGCCCGGCCTCGCGCAGGTCGGCGGGGAGGTCGGGGTGGCCGGGCGGGAAGGCGCGGGTGGCGCCCTTGCGGTGCACGCACAGCGGGCGGCGGCGGCCGTCGACCTCGTGGGTCTCCAGCTTGGCGAGGTTGTGGGAGACGTCGTACACCAGGGAGAGGTGGACGCCCGCGGCCCGGCGGAAGATCCGGCGGGCGGCGTGGGAGAGCAGCTGCCTGTTGGCGCGGCCGTAGTTGGCGGCGGCGGCCATCGCGCCCAGGTAGGCGCGTCCCTCGGGCGAGTCGACGGGGGTGCAGGCCAGCTGCCGGTCGGGCACGGTGATGCGGTAGCGGGCCATGGCGCGGTCCATCGCGCGGACGTGGTCGGTGCAGATCTGGTGGCCGAGCCCGCGCGAACCGCAGTGGATCATCACGCAGACCTGTCCTGCGGCGATGCCGAAGGCCGCGGCGGCGGCCTCGTCGTAGACCTCGGCGACCTCCTGCACCTCCAGGAAGTGGTTGGCGGAGCCAAGGCTGCCGACCTGGCCGAGGCCGCGCTCGCGCGCCCGTTCGCCGACCTCGCGCACGTCGGCGTCGGAGACCGCGCCGCCGTCCTCGCAGCGGAGCAGGTCGCGTTCCTCGCCGTAGCCCTGCCGTACGGCGTACCGGGCGCCGCCCTCGAGGATGTGCTCCAGTTCGCCAGAGCCGGCGGGGTGCCAGACGCCGCCGGGTCCGGCGCCGCGCGGGATGGCCCGGTCCAGGCCGTCCATGACGGCGCCGAGGGCGGGTGCCAGTGCGGCGCGGTCGCAGTCGGCGGCCAGCAGCCGCACTCCGCACGAGATGTCGAAGCCGACTCCGCCGGGTGAGATCACGCCGCCCTCGTCGACGGCGGTCGCGGCGACGCCGCCGATGGGGAAGCCGTAGCCCCAGTGGATGTCGGGCATGGCGTACGAGGCGGAGACGATGCCGGGCAGGGTGGCCACGTTGGCGACCTGCCGCAGGGACTGTTCGGCGTCGGCGAGCAGGTCGCGGGAGGCGAAGACCACGCCGGGCACCCGCATGGCGCCGTGCCGGTCGAGGCGGAAGCGGTGCGGGGTTTCCTCGACGAGTTCCATGGGTTCCCTCGCGGTCTGCGGCGCCGGGGGCGCCGGGTCAGGTCCGCCGTCCGGCGCGGAGGAAGCGGCGCAGTCGGGTGAGCGGCCAGGTGTTGATCACGTCGTCCGGGGTGAGCCAGCCGCGCTGGGCGGTGCCGACGCCGTAGCGCATGTTGGCGAGGTGGGGGACGGCGTGGGCGTCGCTGTCGACGGCGAACTTCACACCGTGCCGCCTGGCCCGCAGGATGTCCTCGTCGCGCAGGTCGAGCCGGTCGGGGTGGGCGTTGATCTCCAGGGCGGTGCCGGTGCGGGCGCAGGCGGCGAAGACCGCGTCGAGGTCGGCGTCGATGCCGGGCCGCCTGCCGATGACGCGGGTGGTGGGGTGGCCGATGATGTGGACGTACGGGTTCTCGCAGGCCCGGACGATCCGGTGGGTCAGTGCCTGGCGGTCCTGGTGGAAGTGGGAGTGCACGGAGGCCACGCACAGGTCGAAGCCGGCCAGGAACTCCGCCGGCCAGTCGACCTCGCCGTCGGGGCCGATGTTCAGCTCCGCGCCGTGCAGCAGCCGCATTCCGCCGCGCCCGCCGTGGGCCGCCCGCCCTCCTTGCCTGCCGTGGGCGTCGAGTTCCCTCAGGCGTGCGCGCTGGGCGAGCATCCGTTCGTCGGTCATGCGCTGCATGGCCATGTCGGGGCCGTGGTCGGTGACGGCGTAGTAGGCGTAGCCGCGCGCGGCGGCCGCGGCGACCATGTCCTCGAGCGGGGCGAGGCCGTCGGTGAGGTCGGTGTGGGTGTGCAGGTCGCCGCGGATGTCCGCCTCGGTGATCAGCTCGGGCAGTTCGCCGCGCTGCCCGGCCTCGATCTCGCCGCGGTCCTCGCGCAGGGTGGGCGGGATCCACGGCAGGCCGAGCCGGGCGTAGACGTCCTCCTCCGTCTCGGAGACGATCCGTTCGCCGCTCTCGGCGTCGAAGAGGCCGTACTCGGAGAGTTTGAGGCCCTGCCGGACGGCGAGCTCGCGGGTGCGGATGTTGTGGGCCTTGGACCCGGTGAAGTACTGAAGGGCCGCTCCCCAGGAGTCCGGCGGGACGACCCGCAGGTCGACGGCGAGGCCCCGGGTGGTGCGCACCGACGTCTTGGTCCGGCCGCGGGCGACGGTCTCGGTGACGTCGGGCAGTTCGGTGAACGCGCGCATGATTGGCGCCGAGTCCTCGGCGGCGACCAGCACGTCGATGTCGCGGATCGTCTCGCGGACCCGGCGCAGCGAGCCGGCGTAGGCGCAGCGGCGGCAGCCGTCGGCCTGGGACAGTGCCTCGACGACCGTCTCGGCGGCGTCCATGGCGACGTCCACGAGGACCCGGCCGCCGGCGGACCGGAGCAGGTCGACGCCGTGCAGGATGTTCTCCTCGGTCTTCGGCCCGAAGCCCTTCAGGTCACGCAGGCGTTCGGCGTGGACGGCGTCGACGAGCTCGTCGACCGAGGCGACGCCCAGTTCCTCGTGGAGCAGGTGGGCTTTCTTCGGGCCGAGCGTGGGGATCGCCGTGAGGCGCCGGACGCCCGCGGGGATCTTCGCCCGCAGTTCCTCGACGGCGGTCACCCGGCCGGTGCGGAAGTACTCGGCGACCTTCTCGGCGACCGACCTGCCGACGCCGGGGATCTCCTGGAGCCCTTTGACGTCCAGGCCGGAGACATCGCTGTGGTGGCCGCCGATCGCGCGGGCGGCCTTCTCGTAGGCGCGTGCCTTGAACGCGTCTCCTCCGGTGATCGAGATCAGGTCCGCGTACTCGGAGAAGAGCGCGGCGACCTCGTCGTTGGAACGAGCCACTCCTCCAGGGTAGGCACGGGCCGCTCCGGGCGCGGCCGGGCGTTCCCGCCGGTTCAGCCGAGCGGCTTCTCCAGCAGCGCCTTGCGGTGGCTGAAGGTGTCGAGGGACCAGCGGCCGTGGTAGTTGCCCATGCCGCTCTCCCCGACCCCGCCGAACGGCAGGTCGGAGACGGTCAGATGGGCGAGCGGAAGGCCGTAGCCGAGGCCGCCGGAGGAGGTCTCGGCGGCGATGCGGCGCCGGGTGTCGTCGGACTCGGTGAAGACGTACAGGGCGAGGGGCTTGTCGCGGTCGTTGACGAAGCCGATCGCCTCGTCCAGGCCGGGCACGGTGACGATCGGCAGGATCGGCCCGAAGATCTCCTCCCGCATCACGGGCGAGGCGGGGTCGACGTCGGCGAGGACGGTGGGCGCGAGGTACTTGGCGGTGCGGTCGCTCTCGCCACCGACCACGACGCGGCCGGAGCCGAGCAGCCCGGTGAGCCGGTCGAAGTGGCGTTCGTTGACGATGCGGCCGAACTCGGTGGAGGTCGCCGGGTCGGTGCCGAACAGGGCTTCGACGGCCCGGACCAGCGCGGGTTCGAGGGCCGCGGCGGTCGCCGGGTCGGTCAGGACGTAGTCGGGGGCGACGCAGGTCTGGCCGGCGTTCAGGAACTTGCCGCGGACCAGCCGGTCGGCGACGACGCCGAGGTCGGTGTCGCGGTCGACGAACGCCGGGGACTTGCCGCCGAGCTCCAGGGTGACCGGGGTGAGGTGCTCGGCGGCGGCGCGCATGACGATCCGGCCGACGGTGCCGTTGCCGGTGTAGAAGATGTGGTCGAAGCGCTCGGCGAGCAGAGCGGTGGTCTCCGGGACGCCGCCCTCGACGACGGCCACGGCGTCGGTGTCGAGGTGGGCGGGGAGCAGCCGGGCCAGGGCGGCGGAGGTGGCGGGGGCCAGCTCGCTGGGCTTGGCGACCACGGCGTTGCCGGCGGCGAGGGCGCCGATCACGGGGGTGAGCAGCAGCTGGACCGGATAGTTCCAGGGGGCGATCACCAGGACGACGCCGAGCGGGTCGTACTGCGTCCAGGCCCGGGCGTCGGCGCCGAGGTGGGCGGGGACCGGGGCGGGTTCGGGGCGCAGCCAGTCGGCGAGGTGGGTGAGGGTGTGGTCGATCTCGCGGACCGTGAAGTCGATCTCGGTGCGGTAGGCCTCGGTGGTGCTCTTGCCGAGGTCGGCGTGGAGGGCGGCGGCCAGATCGGGGCCGTTCTGCGTGAGCATGTCCCGCAGCCTGCGCAGCTGGTCGGTGCGCCACTCGACGGGCTTGGTGCGGCCACCGCGGAAGGTCTCCCGCAGGCGGGCGACGGTGGCGGCGGGCTGCTCGGGGGCGGGGTGGTTCACGGTGCCTCACTGGGGTGGGAGGGCGGGCCGGGCGGGCCCGGGCGGGTGGTGCGCCGGTGGTTCGGGTGTCTCGGCACACAAGCCGGCCGACGACTCGATGTGTATGCCAACCTTTCATGCACCAAAATACATTCCCGCGGGCGCGGGCCCGCCGTGCGACGCTCAGGTCCCGGCCAGGAGCTCGGCGCGCAGCCGGGTGAGGGTGCGGCTCAGCAGCCGGGAGACCTGCATCTGGGAGACGCCCAGCTCCCGGCCGATCTGCTGCTGGGTCATCTCATGGGTGAAGCGCAGCGCCAGGATCCTGCGGTCGCGCGCCGGCAGCGCGGCGATCAGCGGCTTCAGCGAGAGCAGGTCGTCGGTGCGGGCGAGCGCGGGGTCCTCCGCCCCGAGGCGGTCGGCGTAGCCGTCCGAGCCGTCGTCGTCCGGCCTCGGGGCGTCCAGCGACAGGGCGTCGTAGCCGTCCGCCGCCCGCTGGGCGTCACGGATCTCGCTCTCGCCGAGGCCGGTCCGGCGGGCGAGTTCCTGCGTGGTCGGCGGGCGGCCCCGCGTCTGCTCGAAGGCCTCCGCCGCCGCCCGGAGCGTCAGCCGGCGGTCCTGGAGGCGGCGGGGGACGTGCACGGCCCAGGTGGTGTCCCGGTAGAACCGCTTGATCTCGCCGCTGATGGTGGGCAGCGCGAAGGCGGCGAACTCCGTGCCCAGCGAGGGGTCGAACCGGTTGATGGCCTTGATCAGGCCGATGGTCCCCACCTGGACGACGTCCTCGTGGAGCTCCTGCCGGGTCGGCATGCGGCGCACCGCGTGCCGGACGATCCAGAGGTTGAGCTCCACGAGGCGGTTGCGCACGGCGGCGCGCTCCGCGCTGCCCTGCGGCAGCGCGCCGAGCCGTAGGAAGAGCGGCCGGGACCGGTCCCTGGCCTCGGCCGGGGTCAGCGCTTCGGTCGGTGCGGGCACCGTTGCCTCCTCGGTCAGGGCGTCGGCTCGGCGGCCGTCGCGGGCCGCTCTCGCCTCTGTTTCCGTCCCGACCGCGCCGCCGGATGCGCACCTCAGCGCGGAGCTTCGCCCGCCGGTGCGCCGTCGTCGCCGTCCCGGGTGCGGGAGAGGCGTCCGGGCCACCACGCGCGCGGCCCGATGTCCCGGACCAGGGCGGGCACCAGCAGGGAGCGGACCACGAGCGTGTCGAGCAGCACGCCGAAGGCGACGATGAAGGCGATCTGCGCCAGGAACGCCAGCGGGATCACCCCGAGCGCGGCGAAGGTCGCCGCGAGCACCACTCCGGCGGAGGTGATCACCCCGCCGGTGCTCACCAGACCGCGCAGCACACCCCGGCGGACGCCGTGCCGCAGGGACTCCTCGCGGACCCGGTCCATCAGGAAGATGTTGTAGTCGACGCCGAGGGCGACCAGGAAGACGAACCCGTACAGCGGTACGGACGGGTCGGTGCCGTCGAAGCCGAACACGTGGCGGAAGACCAGCGACGAGACGCCGAGCGTGGCGAGGAAGTTGAGGGCCACCGTCGCGACCAGCAGAGCCGGCATCAGCAGCGAGCGGAGCAGCAGCGTGAGGATGACGAAGATGATCGCCAGCACCACGGGCACGATGAGCGAGCGGTCCCGCTCGGCGGTCCGCAGGGTGTCGTACTGCTGCGCGGTGTAGCCGCCGACCTTGGCGTCGGCGCCGGGCACGGCGTGCAGGGCGGTGCGCAGCCGGGCGACGGTGTCCTTGGCGGCGTCGCTGTCGGCGGCGGCGCGCAGGGTGACGTCGACGCGGACGCGGCCGTCGACGACGAGGGGGTCGCCGCCGGGGCGGCCGCTCTCGGTGACGCCGGCGGCCGCGGCGACACCCTCGGTGGCCTTGGCCGCGGTGAGGACCTGGGGCAGCCGGTCGGCGTCCGCGACGACCACGGTGGGGTTGCCTGAGCCACCGGGGAAGTGGCGGCCGAGGGTGGCCTGCGCGGCGACGGAGGGCGCGTCGTTCACGAAGGTCTCGTCGAGCGGTACGCCCCTGGAGGTGAGGGTGGGCGCGAACGCGGCGCAGGCCAGCAGGGCCGCGAGCGACACCGCCCAGACCCGGCGCGGCGCCCGGTCGACCAGGCCGGCGATCCGCTGCCAGATGCCGGTGCCGCCGCTCGGGTCCTGGGCGGGGCGCGGCTTGGCGGGCCAGTAGGCGGCCCTGCCGAGCAGGACCAGCACGGCGGGCAGGAAGGTCAGCGAGCTGACGACGGCGCAGACGATGCCGATGGCACCGACCGGGCCGAGCGCCCGGTTGTTGGTCAGGTCGCTGAGCAGCAGCGCCAGCAGGCCGAGGGCGACGGTGGCGGCGCTGGCCACGACGGCGCCCCAGGACCGCCGCAGGGCGGCGACGACGGCCGCGTAGCGGTCGGTGCGGGCGGCGAGTTCCTCGCGGTAGCGGGCGGTGACCAGGAGGGCGTAGTCGGTGGCCGCGCCGATGACGAGGATGGAGAGGATGCCCTGCACCTGGCCGTCGACGCGCAGCACGTCGCGGTCGGCGAGCGCGTAGACGACCGCGCAGGCCAGGCCGAGCGCGAACACCGAGCCCAGGATGATCACCAGGGGCAGCAGCAGGCTGCGGTAGACCAGCAGCAGGATGACGAGGACGGTGATCAGCGCGACGCCGAGCAGCAGGCCGTCGATGCCGGCGAAGGCGTCGGAGAGGTCCGCCTGGCTCGCGGCGGGCCCGGCCAGCTGGACCGTGGTGCCGGGCACGCGTTCGGCGGCGGCCCTTATCCGTTCCAGCGCGTCGGGCAGGCCGTCGCCGAGGTCGGGCCGCAGCTGGACGACGCCTTGGAGGGCCTTGGCGTCCTCGGAGGGCACGGCCGGGGAGACCTGGCCTACGACGCCGGGCGTGCCGGCGAGGCCGGCGAGGGCGCGGCCGGCCTCGGCACGCCGGTCCGTCACGCTCCCGTCCTCGGCGTCGGTCCACACGACGATCGCGGGCAGCGTCTCCTCCTGGCGGAAGGCCCGCTGCTCGTCGATGACCTCGGTGGACTCGGCGCTGCGCGGAAGGAAGGCGGCCTGGTCGTTGGTCGCGACCTCGCCGAGCCGTCCGGCGAAGGGTCCGAGAGTGGCGCCGATGCCCAGCCAGACGGCGAGCAGCAGCAGCGGGACGAGCACACGGGCTCGTCGGGGGCTAGGGGACATCGTTCTCCAGCTCCGCGGGGGTGTGAGGGGGTGGTCGAGTGATGACTCAGCGAAAAAGACTCAACGGAAAAGAATCTCAATCATTGAAGTATCTGTCGGCTCGGCGATCCTAAAGGACGCCCACTCTTCCGTCGTCGACCGGCCCCCGGATGCGGAAGCCGGCCCTCGTTCTCTGGAAGCGGGTTCCCGGCTATGGCGGAGGCGGACCATGGGGTGCGGCGAGAGCCGCCTCGGGCACCGGGGTCGCGGGGGGCGCCTCGGACGCCGGGGGCCGCGGGGGCCGGCCTCGGACACCGGGGATCGCGGGGGCCGGCCTCGGAGGCCGGGGATCGCGGGGGCCGGGCTCGGAGGCCGGGGATCGCGGGGGCCGCCGCCTCGGACGTCGGGGGCCGCGGGGGCCGCCGCCTCCGACATCCAGGTGTGCAAGAGCCGCCCAGAACCCCGGTACGGCGGCAGCCCCCTCAGGACCCCTGGCAAGGCGGCAGCCCCCTCAGGACCCCTAGTAAGGCGGGAGCCTCCTCAGGCCCCCTGTTGAGGCGGGAGCCGCGTCACGCCCCCGGGTGCGGCTTGAGGCCGCCCAGTTGCTCGTTCATCGCCGCGAGGAAGCGCAGCACGACGACCAGCTCGTCGGTGCTGAACTGATCGGTGGCGGCCCGCGTCGCCTCCGCCAGCGGACGGAAGTAGAGCCGCGCGGCCGGGCGGGCGTCGGCCGCGTAGCGCAGGTGCACCACCCGGCGGTCGGCGCTCTCCCGGACCCGCCGGATGTGCCCGGCGCGCTCCAGCCGGTCCACGCAGGCCGTGACCGCGCCGGAGGTCAGCCCCAGGTGCTCGCGCAACCGCCCCGGAGTCATCGGTTCCTCCGCGTCCAGGATCGCGGCGAGGGCGTGGACGTCCGTGGCGTGCAGACCGTGGTCACCGGCGAAGCCCTGCATCAGCCGGTTGAGCTCACCGTTGAGCCTTCGCAGGTGCACGGCGAAGGACGGCAGGTCGGGCACGGCGCCCACGGGGGGTTCCGTCCGCCGTGCGGGCTGTTCCCGGTCGTCTGCTGTGGCCACGCGAGCAGCCTATAGAACCCCGCCCCGGCCTGGGGAAACCGGTGCCGGGGACGGGCCGGGCGCCCACCGGGGCCGGCCGGGGGCACAGACGGCCGACCCGCCACCCGGGCGTCACCGCATCCGGAACCGCGCCGTTGGTGGAAGTCATCTGAGAAACCCGCGCGCACGAAGACCCGCGGGCCAGTGCGCAGGACACGAAAGGGATCCGAGCCGATGAACGGTGACGCGACGGCAGGAGAGGGCCCACGCGCCCTGGTGACCGGCGCGAGCGGCTACATCGGCGGCCGGCTGGTCCCGGAGCTGCTCGCGGCCGGACTCCGGGTGCGCTGTCTGGCCCGCTCCCCCGACAAACTGCGGGACCACCCCTGGGCGGGCGAGGCGGAGATCGTCCGCGGCGACGTCACCGACGACGCGTCGGTCGCCGCCGCGCTGCGGGACGTGGACGTCGCCTACTACCTGGTGCACGCCCTGGGCACGGGCAAGGACTTCGAGGACACCGACCGGCGGGCCGCACGGATCTTCGCCCGGCAGGCGCGCGCCGCGGGCGTGCGGCGCATCGTCTACCTGGGCGGCCTCACCCCGGCGGGCGTCCCCGAGCGGGAGCTCTCACCGCATCTGCGCTCCCGCGCCGAGGTCGGCCGCATCCTGCTGGACTCCGGCGTCCCCACCACCGTGCTGCGGGCCGCGGTGATCCTCGGCTCGGGCTCGGCCTCCTTCGAGATGCTGCGCTACCTCACCGAGCGGCTGCCCGTGATGGTCACCCCGAGCTGGGTGCACACCCGCATCCAGCCGGTCGCCGTACGGGACGTGCTGCGCGCCCTGGTCGGCAGCGCGGACATGCCCCCGGAGGTGAACCGGACCTTCGACCTCGGCGGCCCGGAGGTGCTGACCTACCGCGACATGATGCTGCGGTACGCGCAGGTCGCCGGCCTGCCGCGGCGCTTCGTCGTCCCGGTGCCGGTGCTGACGCCCGGACTGTCGAGCCACTGGGTCGGTCTGGTCACCCCGGTGCCCGCGTCGATCGCCCGCCCGCTCGCCGAGTCGCTGCGCCACGAGGTCGTCTGCCACGAACACGACATCGCGCGCTACGTCCCGGACCCGCCCGGGCATCCGCTCGGCTTCGACGAGGCGGTACGGCTGGCGCTGCAACGCGTGAAGAACGCCCAGGTCACCACCCGCTGGACCAATGCCTCGCTCCCCGGCGCACCCAGCGACCCGCTGCCCACCGACCCCAACTGGGCGGGCGGCAGCCTCTACACCGACGAGCGGGAGATCACCATGGACGCCTCCTCCGAGGCGCTGTGGCAGGTCATCGAGGGCATCGGCGGCGACAACGGCTGGTACTCCTTCCCGGTCGCCTGGGCGCTGCGCGGCTGGCTGGACCGGCTCGTCGGCGGCGTGGGCCTGCGGCGCGGGCGCCGGGACGCGCAGCGGCTGCGGGCCGGTGACTCGCTGGACTTCTGGCGGGTGGAGGAGATCGACCGCGGGCGGCTGCTGCGGCTGCGTGCCGAGATGCGGCTGCCGGGCCTGGCCTGGCTGGAGATGTACTGCGAGACCGACCCGTCCGGCCGCACCCGGTACCGGCAGCGCGCGCTGTTCCATCCGCACGGGCTGCTCGGCCAGGCGTACTGGTGGGGCGTGTCGCCGTTCCACGCCGTGGTGTTCGGCGGGATGGCCCGCAACATCGCGCGGGCCGCCGCCGCCCAGCCGTCCACCGCCGCGCAACCGGCCCCCGCAGGCCGCCCGCGCTCGGGCGCCCGCTGACCCTGAACCCCAGGCGCCGCCGACCCTCCGCGCCCGCTGCCCCGACACCCCCTCGCCCGCCCCCCTGCCCCTCGCCCGCCTCCCCCGCCCCTCGCCCCCTCTCCCCCTCTCCCCGTCCGTCGCCTCGGAGCCCTCACATGAACGTCTCGGTCGTCCTGTTCACCTGCGATCTGCGGCTGCACGACCATCCGCCGCTGCGCGCCGCCTTGGACGACGCCCGTGAGGTGGTCCCGCTGTTCGTACGCGACCGGTCCGTGTCCGCCGCCGGGTTCGACGCGCCGAACCGGCTGGCGTTCCTCGCGGACTGCCTGCGCGACCTCGACGCGGGGCTGCGCGAACGGGGCGGACGGCTCGTCGTGCGCTCGGGCGACGTGGTGGAGGAGGTCTGCCGGGTGGCCGCCGAGACCGACGCCGACGAGGTCCATCTGGCGGCCGACGTCAGCGCGTTCGCGCACCGCCGCGAGGAGCGGCTGCGCCGGGCACTGGAGGCGGAGGGGCGCCGGCTGCACGTCCACGACACGGTGAGCTGGGCGGTCACCCCGGGCACGCTGACCCCGTCCACCTCCGACCACTTCGCGGTGTTCACGCCGTACTTCCGGCACTGGTCGCAGTACCGGCTGCGCGAAGCGCTCGCCGCGCCGCGGGTGGTGCGGGTCCCCGACGGCATCGCGTCGGAGGACCTGCCCACGCGTGAGGAGGTGGCCGGGCGGTCGGAGGGGCTGGCCGCCGGCGGCGAGAAGGAGGGCAGGCAGCGGCTCACGGCCTGGCTGCGCTCCGGCCTCGCCGCGTACACCGACAGCCAGGACGACCTGGCGGGCGACTCCACCTCGCGCCTCTCCCCGCACCTGCACTTCGGCACCCTCTCCCCCGTCGAGCTGGTCCACCGGGCCCGCCGGACCGGCGGTGCGGGCGCCGAGGCGTTCGTACGGCAGCTCGCCTGGCGGGACTTCCACCGCCAGGTGCTGGCCGCCCGCCCGACAGCGTCGGCCGACGACTACCGCACCAAGCACGACCGCTGGCGCACCGAACGCACCGCGCACGGCGACATCGAGGCATGGCGCGAGGGCCTGACCGGCTACCCCATCGTCGACGCGGCGATGCGCCAGCTGCGCCACGAGGGCTGGATGCACAACCGGGGACGCCTGCTGACGGCGAGTTTCCTGACCAAGACGCTGTACGTCGACTGGCGCATCGGCGCCCGCCACTTCCTGGACCTGCTGGTGGACGGCGACCTCGCCAACAACCAGCTCAACTGGCAGTGGATGGCCGGCACCGGCACCGACACCCGGCCGAACCGGGTGCTCAACCCCGTCATCCAGGCGAAGCGGTACGACCCGGACGGCACGTACGTCCGCCGCTGGGTGCCGGAACTGCGGGAGGTGACGGGCCCGGCGGTGCACGAACCGTGGAAACTGGGCCGCGAACGCGCCTCGATCGACTACCCGGACCCGATCATCGACCTCGCCGAGGGCCTGTCCCGCTTCAAGCGGGCACGGGAGCGGGACTGAGGGACAGGGCAGCACAGCCGACGACCGAGAGGGCACCGCGGCACACCGCTGCGACAGCCCTCAGCGCTCAACCCTCAACCCTCAGCCCGGCGCGACAGCATGCGCCCCGTACGCCCCCGCCAGCATGTCCAACGCATCCGCCAGGCACGTCGGCCGCAGCATGCCGCGTGCCGAGCGGCCGGCCCAGCCGGGGCCGCCCAGGACCATCAGCGGCTGCCGGCGAGCGCCCTGTACGCCCCACCGGGTCTCCGCGACGTGCCGGGCCAGCGGCAGGCTCGCGGTGGAGCGGGCCTGGGCCCACAGCACGACGGCCGCCGGGCCGATCCGTCGCACCGCCGCGGCCAGCGCCTCCGCCGGGACGGCCGCGCCGAACATCCTGGCCGGCAGGCCCCGTTCGCTCAGTCCGGCGTTCAGCGCCTCCAGCGGCAGGGTGTGCTGCTCACCGGGGACGCAGGCCAGCAGCACCGGCCCGGCGACGGCCCCGTACCGCGGCAGCGGTGGCCGGGTGCAGCGGCGCAGGGTGGTGGACACGTGCCAGGACAGCAGGTGCTCGACCTCGACGTACCGGTCGCCGGACGACGCCCACTTGCGCCCCACGGCGTGCAGCGTCGGCACCATCACCTCCTGCCAGGCGACGGTGAGTCCGTGCTCCGCCACCGCCGCGGCCAGCTGCTCCTCGACCGCCGGCGCGTCCAGCCGCACCGCGGCGCGGGCGAGACCCCGGCACTCCTGGCGCACGTCCCCGAGAGGAAGGGATCCGGCCGCTCGCGACCGGCCCGGCTGGTCCACCTCGGGCAAGTGGTCCGGCGCGGTGCCGCGCGCCCGGTGACGGCTCGGCTCGTCCACCGGGGCGAAGTGCTCCGGCGCGAAACCGCCCACCGGGCGACCGCCGTTCCCGGGCTGGACGGAAGGCGTGACGCCGCCCTGCCGCACGGCGCGGGCCGCCTCCCCCGGCGGCACGCCCGCCGACGTCAGCCGGCACATGGTCTCCAGCATCGCCACGTCCGCGGGCGACCAGCGGCGGTGCCGGCCGTCGACACGGGCAGCGGGGCCGATGCCGTATCTGCGGTCCCAGGAGCGCAGGGTCGTGGGCGACACCCCGAGGCGGCGTGCCACCGCCCCCGTGGTCAGGCCCGTCTCGCCGGGCGGCGGAGCCGCCGCGGGAACGGGTCGCCGCTGTTCGTTCTGCCCGGGGTCGCCCATGCGCCGACTATACGACGCACAAACGATGCGATTTGAGGCGTGCACGGGGCGGCTCGGACGATGGCGGCACCGGGGCGCGCCCCGGCAGACGTTCCGGAATCCGCCCTGGTGGCAGGCGTCCCGCAGCGCCGGCGCCGGGCGGCTCGCGCCCAGGTGAGGAGTCGCCGAGATGAGCCCGGTCGACGAGGCGGAGCCGCCGGCCGGCTCGGCGGCTGACGACGAGGCGGAGCTGGCCCGTGGGCTGGCCGCGGGGGACGCGGCGAGCCTCGCCGTCGCCTACCGCCGGTGGTCGCCGCTGGTGCACGCGTTGGCCTGGCGCTCGCTCGGGGACGCCAAGGAGGCGGAGGACGTCACCCAGCAGGTCTTCCTCGGGGTGTGGCGCGGGCGCCGCACCTATCGGCCGGAGCGCGGCACGGTCGCCGGGTGGATCGTCGGGATCACCCGCCGCAGGATCGCCGACGCGCTGTCCGCGCGGACCCGCCGCCTCGATCTGCTCGCCTCGGCGGGCTCGGCGCTGCTGCTCGCGGACCCCGGCGCCGAACGCCCCGAGGCCGCGCTGGACCGGGTGCTCGTCCGGCACGAGCTGTCCCGGCTCCCGGCGCCGCAGCAGCGGGTGCTGCGGCTGGCGTTCTACGAGGATCTGACCCAGGTCGAGATCGCCGAGCGCACCGGCTGGCCGCTGGGCACGGTCAAGAGCCACGCCCGGCGCGGCCTGCACCGCCTGCGCGACTGCCTCCAGCAGGAACAGGGCCACTGACTCGGGGTGAGAGACCCTCCCTTCCGAACCCGGCCGATCCGGCGCGTCCGGGTGCATCCGTACGGCCCGCACCGGCGGAAGTGAGTCACACGGCGCCGGACGACCGGCCGCCGTGACCGGGGAGCCGGGCACTGCTCCCCGCGCGCCCCCGGGGAGGGTCGGTGCTCCCCGGGGGCGACCGCCCGCGGCCGGGGACGGCAACGCCGGAGCAGGCGCCCCGGAACCCAACGCCGGAGCCAACGCCGGAGCCACCGCCCCAGAACCCACCGCCCCGAAACCCACCGTCCGGGAACGCACCGCCCCGGAACAATGACCGCATGACCACCACACCGCACCCGCTCGTCGCCCGTGCCCGCCGGCTCGCCGAGGACCTGCTCGTGCCGCACGCCGAACGCGTCGACCAGGAGGGCGGCGTGCCCGCGAGCCACCTGGCCGCCGTACGGGAGTCCGGGGTGCTCGGGGTGAGCGCGCCGCCGGAGTACGGCGGGGCGGGCGCGCCGGACGGGGTGGCCCGGGAGATCCAGGAGGTGCTGGCCGGGGCGTGCGGCTCGACCTGGTTCGTCCAGACCCAGCACCACACGCCGGTGCGGATGCTGGCCCGCTCCGAGCTGCCGGTGAGGGAGCGGCTGCTGCGCCCGCTGGCGACCGGCGAGTTGCTGGCGGGCATCGCGTACGCCCATGTCCGCGCCTTCCCGCGGGTCCCGGTGCGGGCGGCGGCCGAGCGGGGCGGCTGGCGGTTCGACGGGCGGGTGCCCTGGTACACCGGCTGGGGCCTGAACGACGTGATGCTGCTCGCGGGCGTCACCGACGCTGCCGAGGTGGTGTTCGCGTTCACCGAGGCCCGCGAGCAGCCGGGGCTGGTCGCCTCCGCGCCGATGCGGCTCGCCGCGCTGACGGCCGCGCGGACGGTGGCCCTGGAGCTGGACGGCCTGTGGGTGCCCGAGGAGGCGGTGGTGCTGCGCACGCCGCAGGAGCGGTTCGCCCGCACCGATGTGCCACGCAGCACCAACACCTCTCCGGCCGTCTTCGGTGTGGCGTACGCGGCGCTGCGGCTGCTGGACGGCGCGCCCGGCACCGAGGAGACGGCGGCCGCGCTGCGCGCCCGGCTCGACGAGGTGCGCCGGCAAGCGTACGCACTCGCCGACCATCCCGTACCGCACGAGCGGATCGAGGAGCGGCTGGCGCTGCGGACCCTGGCGTACGACCTGATGCGCGCGGTGACGACCGCGGCGGTGGTGGCCGGGGGCGGCCGGACGATGGGGCTGGACTCCCCGGCGCAGCGGCTGGCGCGCGAGGCGATGTTCCTGCTGGTACAGGGCCAGACGGCACCGGTCCGGGAGGCGCATCTCGCCGCGCTCGGCGGGACCGCCGAACCGGACACTGCCGCACACCCCTGACCTCTACACATAAGGGTGAAATAAGAGCAGAATGGACATAAGCGGCGCTCACCGCATGCCGCGTCAGACGCGGTCGGGCCTGAGAGTCAAAGGAGACGCATCATGGCCAATGTCTCGCCCACCCGAGGTGACATGACCAGCCACCCGGACGCACCGGAAATGCGGGAGCGGTACGCCCGCGTGCTCGGCGGTCGCGATGTGGCGCTCGTGGACGGACCGGTGTTCCTGCTGGGTCTGTACTGCGCCGTGTCCCCGTGGATCGTCCACTACACGACCAGCCAGCCCGCCCTCGTTCCGCACAATCTGATCATCGGCATCGCGATCGGCATGCTGGCCCTCGGCTTCACTCGGGCTCCGGAACGCATGTACGGCCTGAGCTGGGCCTGCTGCGCGCTGGGCGCCTGGATGATCATCGCGCCCTGGATCGTCGGCGACAATCCGGACGCGGGCGTCGTGTGGAACAACATCATCATCGGCGTCCTCGCCCTCGCACTGGGAATGGTCTGCGCCGGCACGGCGGCGAAGGCCTCTCCCAGGCGCTAGCGACAGTCCGGACCGACGACACGTCAAGACCGACAAGGAGAAACGGTGAGGCCGGCCCGCGCGGACCGGCCTCACCCATGCCCGGCCCCACCCGTCCACGGGCCCTGTTGATCAATGCGGCACCGAAGCGGACTGGTCCGGCATCCACGGGGCACACGCACGGCAGCGAGGGATTCTTCACAACTCCCTCAACGAATTCTCGAAGAGGTCGGAAGAAGCCGTAGGACGGCACTCGGCGGAAGGGGTCGGCATGGAGATCTCGGGCATCATCAGTGCCCTTGTCATCGGTATCGTGATCGGCGTTCTGGGACGGCTCGTGATACCCGGCCGTCAGCGCATCGGCATCCTGTGGACCATCCTGGTCGGCATCGTGGCCGCGCTGATCGGTTCGGCGCTCGCCTCGGCCATGGGCGTGGGCGACACGGACGGCGTCGACTGGGTCGAATGGCTCATCCAGATCGCCCTGGCCGCCCTGGGCGTGGCCGCGCTCGACCGGTCCAAGGTGGGCGCGCGGCACTGACGGACAGCGGCGGGTCGAAGGCGGAGCGCAGCACGGCGAGCCCTGCGGGGCGAACCGGCGGACGGATGTCCGGCCGGTGCCGGGCCGGCGCTCCGCCTTCGCCGTGCCCGGCGACGGTCCGTCGGCCGCCCTTCGCCATGCCCGGCGCGGGGGCGCGTAGGCTGGCGTCGGCGAAGATCACGACGCGAAAGAGGAGGCCGCGATGGCCGTGCGGGACGCCGAACTGCCGTACCTGCGGCGCTGCGTGGAACTGGCGGAGCAGGCGCTGGAGGCCGGTGACGAGCCGTTCGGTTCGGTGCTGGTCGGCGCGGACGGCACGGTGCTCGCCGAGGACCACAACCGGGTGGCGTCCGGCGACCGCACCCGGCACCCGGAGTTCGAACTGGCCCGCTGGTCGGCCGCGCATCTGTCGCCCGAGGAGCGGGCGGCGGCCACCGTGTACACCTCCGGCGAGCACTGCCCGATGTGCGCGGCCGCGCACGCCTGGGTGGGCCTCGGCCGGATCGTGTACGTCGCGTCCTCGCAGCAGCTCGCCGACTGGCTCGGCGAACTCGGCGTCCCCGCTCCCCCGGTGCGCACCCTGCCGATCGACGAGGTCGCGCCCGGCGTGCCCGTGGACGGCCCGGTGCCCGAACTGACAGACGCGGTGAAGCGGTTGCACCAGCGCTTCCACAACCGCTGAGCACTGCCGCCGGTCACAGCCGCGGAGCGCGGCCACTGGGCACGGCCGGGACCGATCGGCCTAACCGAACCGCTCCAGCAGCGCGTCCAGCCCGTCCACCAGGAACCCCGGTCCGCCCGGCTCGGCCATCGCGAGGGCCGTGGCGCGCAGGTGGGGCAGTTCGCGGGCCGGGATGCGGTGCAGGCCGATCCGGAACGCGGGATCGGGCTCCTCGGGGGCGTCGTCCATGGCGCGCAGTTCCACCAGCAGCGAGCCGAGCAGCCAGGCGGTGAACGCCCGGTGCAGTCCGACCGCCTGACGCTCACTCAGCCCCGCCTCGGCGAGCAGCGCGAGGATCCGCTCGTCGCTGCGCAGTACGGCCGCCGGACGACGGGCGAGCGGCGTCGACAGCAGCCGGGTGGCGAGCAGCGGCACCACATGGGGATGCCGCAGCGCCACCCGGTGCGTGGTGAGCGCGATGCGCCGCAGCTCCGCCCGCCAGTCGGCGGCCTGCCCCGATTCCACCCGCCGATCCAGGGCCTCCGCCGCCTCCACCTCCCGATCCGGGGCCCGCGCCGGCCCCACCTCCCGGTCCGGGGCCCGCGCCGGCTCCGCCCGCCGCCCCGACGCCGGGGACCGCTCCGGCTCCTCGCCCAGATCCTGCTCGAGCTCGCGGCAGAAGGCCTCCACCAGCCCGTCGAGCAACGCGTCCTTACCGGAGGCGTAGCGGTAGAGCGCCATCGCCTCGACGCCCAGTTCCGCGCCGAGCCGGCGCATGCTCAGCCCGGACAGTCCGTCCCGGTCGACGATCTCCAGCGCGGAGGCCAGCACCCGCTCTCGGCTCAGCCTGCCGTAGCGGCCGCGGTCACTGGCCCGGCGCCCCGGACCGCCGGTCCGCCCCGCCGACCCCTCAGCCATCGACCGTCACCTCACTTCCCCTCCTCAGCCCGTCTTGACGCAACAGAACGATAGGCGCAAAGTCGTACATATACGTCGTAAACATACGGCCGCAGCGTACAGCGTCGGAGCGTTCCCATGACGCACAGCAGTCCGGCCGGCCCGTCCCGGGTCGAGCCGACGCAGTCCTCCCTCCCCGCGCCGAGGGCGCGCCGGGTGAGTCCCGGCCTGGCGATCCCCTTGCTGCCGGTCGCCTTCGTCGTGGCCCGCGCACCCTCGGAGCCCTGGCCCACCCGCCGCCGCAGTCCGCGGACGGCGGCCCGCCAGGACCACCCGTACGACCACGGCGTACGGCGGTGCGAGGAGGGACCCACCGAGGAGACCGCGCGGCGGTGCCGGACCCATCTCGCGCGGACGCCCTCGCGGCGCGGAGCCGCGGACCGGCATCGGGCCGGCCGGCCGCGGCGCCCCCGCTGCGAGGACGGCGACCGCATCCTCGACCGGACCCCCATCGGCTTCCCCGAGCTCCGGGGCAGGGCGCGCGAGCGGTACGCCCCTGTGCCCCGGCACGACCACCCGGCCGGAACGGTCCGCCCGTTCGCCGGCCCCGCGTCCGGGCACGGCGCCGCACCCAGCGTATGCGGCGCCTTCGCCCACGGCCTCCGGGCCGCGCGGGGCCGGCCCTCCCGCCAGGCGGCCGGGTGAGCGGGGTGCTCGACGGCACCGCCTTCGCAGCGTCCTGGGCCGATCCGCTCTCGACGGTCCTGGTGACCGGCGGGGCCGGCTTCGTCGGCAGCCACACCTGCGTCGAACTCCTCGACCACGGCTACGAAGTGATCGTCGTCGACGACTTCTCCCACAGCACACCGCAGGTGCTCACCCGGGTCGAACGCCTCGCGGGCCGCTTCGTCGGTGCCGTCTACGAGCTCGACGTCCGTGACCGGCGAGCCCTCTCGGCCGTCTTCGACCGGCACCCCGTGGACGCCGTGCTGCACCTCGCCACGCACAAGGCCGTGGGCGGGTCCGCGCGGGCGCCCGTGCGGTGCTACGACACCAACGTCGGAGGCACCACCTCCCTGCTGTCGGCGATGCACGAACACGATGTGCGCCGGCTGGTGTTCTCCTCCTCCTGCTCCCTCTACGGCCCCGCCGGCCGCGGCCCGCTCGACGAGTCGACGCCGGCCCGCCCGCTCCATCCGTACGCCGCCTCCAAATGGCTGTGCGAACAGATCCTCGCGGGCGTCTGCCGCGACTGGCCCGGCCTGAGCGTGCTGTGCCTGCGCCACTCCGACCAGGCCGGCGCCCACCCCAGCGGGCTGCTCGGCGAGGACCCCGGCGGCGAACCCGGCCATCTGATGCCCCGCGTCGCCCAGGTCGCCGTCGGCCGCCGCGAGCGGCTGCGGGTGTTCGGCGGCGACCATCCGACACCTGACGGCACCCCGGTCCGGGACTATCTGCACGTCATGGACACCGCCGAGGCGCACCGGCTGGCCCTGGACCACCTGACCGACCGGCCCGGCATGCAGGTGTTCAACCTCGGCACCGGCAGGGGCAGTTCGGTGCTCGACGTGGTCTCCGCGTTCGGCGCGGTCTGCGGCCGGGCCGTCCCGTACGAGATCGTCGGGCGCCGCCCGGACGACGTTCCCGAGCTGGTCGCGGACGCGGGCGCGGTGCACCGTGCCTGGGGCTGGCGGCCCGCCCGCGACCTCGCCGCGATGTGCCGGGACGCCTGGCGGTTCCAGCGGCTCAACCCGGACGGCTACGCCGGGTCCGCCCGCCGGCCGGGCACACCGGCGTGACGCCCCGCGGACACCCTCCGCCCCCACCGCACGGGACCAGGCACACCGGCGTCACGCCCCGCAGGCACCCGCCACCCCCACCACACGGGACCAGGCACACCGGCGTCACGCCCCGCAGGCACCCTCCCCCGCCACCGCGCACCAGGGCCGCCCGGACCGCCGTCGCCCGTCCGAGATGCAGGGGCCGGCCGGCGATGCCTACGATCGGGAAGGACCCTGACCTGGCCGACGGCCCGGTCTCCTCCGGTGCGGGGAGGCGCTTGTCCTTGCTGCCGGCCCGGCGGCTGATGGCCGCTCATGTCGCGCTGGTCGCGGTCTGCGCCGTCGTCTACATGACGGTCCCGGCGACCCGCACCCCGCTGTGGGCCGTGATCGGCCTCGCGGGCGCCGGCGCGATCCTCACCGGAGCCCGCCTGCACCGCCCCGCCCGTCCCTGGCCCTGGTGGGTGCTGGCGGCCGGGCTGGTCGCCTTCGTCGGCGGCGACACCTACTACAACGTCATGGAGGAGTACTTCGACGCCTCCAACCCGTTCCCGTCGCCCGCGGACGCTTGCTACCTCGCCACCTACCCGCTGTTCGCGATCGGCCTGTCCGGCCTGCTGCGCCACCGGTGGGCGGGCCGCGACCTGCCCAGCCTGCTGGACGCGCTGATCCTCACCGCCGGACTGGCCCTGCCCGTGTGGGTGTACCTGGTGCAGCCGCTGACCGAGGTGGAGGGGCTGACCTGGGAGCAACGCGCCATCAGCATCGCCTACCCGCTCGGCGACGTCCTGCTCCTCGCCCTGCTGGCCCGGCTGCTGACACCGAGTGCGGCGGACGCCGGCAACCGCTCGGTGCAGCTGCTGGTGCTCGGCACGGTGACCCTGCTCGGCTTCGACATCGCGTACGGCATCCTCCAGCTCAACGGGATGTGGCAGGCCGGCACGCTGACCGACTCCGGCTGGATCGTCTTCTACACGGCCTGGGGGCTGGCCGCGCTGCACCCCTCGATGGTCCGCCTGACCGCCCCCGCGCCCCGGCCGGAGACCCTGCTGCCGCCGCGCCACCGCCTGGTCCTGCTCGCCCTGGCCACCCTGATCGCCCCGGCCATCCTGCTGTACGAGGGGCTGGCGGGCGCCGCCGACCACGCACCGGTGATCGCCGTGTTCTCCGGGCTGCTGTTCCTGCTGGTGATCCTGCGGCTGGCCGGCATGGTCGTGGCCCACCGCCGGGCCGTCGCCCGGGAACTCGCGCTGCGCCGGGCCGCCGCCTCCCTGATGTCGGCGGTCCGCCGGGAGGAGGTCTGCCGCTCCTGCGAAGCGGCCGTGGACACCCTGCTGGGCCCCGCCACCCCGCACCGCACCCTGCTGCTGCCCGCCGAGCGCTGCGCCGGCCTCACCCTGCCGCCGGCCCGCCTGGTCAGCCCGGCCGACCTCGGCCCCGACCTGGCCGCCGAGCTGACCGGGCAGGCCGACCCGGCCGTCGCGGCTGATCCGGCCGGGTCGGCTGATCCGGCCTACCTGGCTGATCCGGCCGACGCGGCTGATCCGCTTAGTCCGGCCGACTCGACCGACCCGGCCGACCCCGTTGACCCGGCCGACCCCGTCGACCCGGCCGACCCCGCCGACCCGGCCGGGCGCCCCGGCACGCCCCGGCTGCCCGCCGTGCTGGTCTGCCCGATGACACCGCCCGACGGGCCGCCCGGTGAGCTGCCGGGTGTGCTGCTGGTGGCGGGACCGGCCCGGCGGCTCACCGAGAGCCGGCGGTCGCTGGACATCCTGGCCTCCCACGCGGGGCTGGCCATGGAGCGTGTGGTGCTGCGGCAGGAGGTCGTCCGCCGCGAGAGCGAGGCCTACTTCCGCACCCTGGTCCGCAACGCCTCGGACGTCATCCTGATCCTGGAGGACGACGACACCGTCCGGTACGCCAGCCCGTCCGCGGCGAGCGTCTTCGGCACCGCTGAGCTGACCGGCCGGTCGCTGCCCGGGCTGCTGGCGCCGGCGGACCGGGAGCGGGCGGCGCGGGAGCTGACGGCGGTGCGCGAGCGCGGGCCGCGGGACAGCCACGACCACTGGTGGGTGCCCCGGCCGGGCGGCCGGGTCGAGGTCGAGGTGCGGTGCAGCGACTTCCGGGACGAGCCGACCGTCGCCGGACTGGTGGTCACCCTGCGCGACGTGACCGAGCAGCGGCGGCTGGAGCACGAGCTGACCCAGCGGGCCTTCCACGACTCGCTGACGGGTCTGCCCAACCGGACGCTGCTGCTGGAGCGGGTCGAACGCGCCCTGCTGCGCGGGCGCCGCGGATCGTCCCTGACCTGTCTGCTCTTCGTGGACCTGGACGACTTCAAGCTGGTCAACGACACCATGGGGCACTCCGCGGGCGACCGGCTGCTGGTCGCGGTCGGCGACCGGCTGACGAGGACCCTGCGGCGCAGCGACACCGCGGCCCGGCTCGGCGGGGACGAGTTCGCGGTGCTGATGGAGGACGCCCGCCGGCCCGTCGACGCCGAACTGCTGGCCGCGCAGGTGATCCAGACCCTCACCCGGCCCTTCGTCCTCGGCGACGGGACGGTGACGGTCTCCGCCAGCGTCGGAGTGGCCACCGCCCGCGACAGCCGCGACGCCGAGGAACTGCTGCGCCACGCCGACCTCGCCCTGTACGCGGCGAAGGCGGCCGGGAAACGCCAGTGGCGGCGCTTCCGGCCGATGCTGCACACCCGGATGGTGGAGCGGCACGACCTGCAGAGCCGGCTCGCCCGGGCGGTCGCCGGGAAGGAGTTCGCGCTGCGCTACCAGCCGGTGGTGGACATCACCGCGGGTGACGTCGTCGGGTTCGAGGCGCTGGTGCGCTGGCCCCGTCCGCCGCACCCGCAGGTCGCTCCCCAGCAGTTCATCGCCCTGGCCGAGGAGACCGGACAGATCGCGGCGCTCGGCGGCTGGGTGCTGGAACACGCGGTGCGGGACATGGCGGAGCTCCAGAACGCGCACGCACGGCGCCGGGGGAACGGCCGGCCCGGTCGGCCGTACGTCAGTGTGAACGTCTCCGCCCGGCAGTTCCGTGACGCCGGGTTCCTCGACCAGGTCGGGCGGGCGCTGGGCACGCCGGGGCTGGCGCCGGGCTCGCTCCAGCTGGAGCTGACCGAGACGGTGCTGCTGCGCCAGGACGACCGGATCCAGGCGGTGCTGCACGCGCTCAAGGAGATGGGCGTGCAGATCGCCGTCGACGACTTCGGCACCGGCTTCTCCTCGCTCCGCTATCTGCGGGACTTCCCCATCGACGTACTGAAGATCGACAAGTCCTTCATCGACGATCTGCCCGCCGACGCCCGGCAGGTCGCGCTGGTCGAGGGCATCGTGCGGATCGCCGACACCCTGGGGCTCCAGGTGATCGCCGAGGGCATCGAGGCCCCGGCGCAGCGGGACGCGCTGGCCGGGATGGGCTGCCGGTTCGGGCAGGGGTACCTGTTCGCGAGGCCGATGACGGTGGAGCAGAGCGCGCGGGTACTGCGCCGCACCGACGGCACCCGACGAGCGGCCACCAGGACGGGCACCCCCAGCGCCACCAGCACCCCCAGCATCACCGGCACCCGCGCTCCCGCCCGGCGCGACACCCGCCGGGCCGACCTCGAACGCCTGCGCGCCACCAGTCCGATGAGCGACGCGGTGCTCGACGAGGTGCGCGGCCGGCACATCCGCAGCGGCGACCACTGGCTGATCGACTACGCCTCCTGCAACTACCTGGGCTTCGACTGGGACCCGGAGATCACCGCCGCGGTGGAGCCCGCGCTGCGCCGGTGGGGCACGCACCCCAGCTGGTCCCGGCTGCTGGGCAGCCCGCGCCTGTACCCGCGGATCGAGGAGCGGCTGGCGGCACTGCTCGGCGCCCCCGACACCCTGCTGCTGCCGACGGCGACGCTGATCCACGCCTCGGTGATCCCGGTGCTGGCCGACCGCGGGCATGTGTTCGTCGAGGCGACCGCGCACCGCACGGTGTACGACGGCTGCGCGGTGGCGCGCGGCCAGGGCGCCACCGTGCGCCGCTTCCACGCCGACCGGCCCGACGAACTGGACCGTCTGCTCGCCGCGGTGCCCGCCGGGTCGGCCCGGCTGGTGTGCATGGACGGCGTCGACAGCATGAGCGGCAACGTGCCCGGCCTGCCGGCGCTGGCCGCGGTCTGCCGGGCCCACGGAGCCACGCTGTACGTGGACGACGCACACGGCTTCGGCGTGATCGGGGAACGCGGCCCGGGCGAGCCGTGCCCGTACGGGTCGCGCGGCAACAGCGTGGTGCGGCACACCGGGGAGTCGTACGACGGGATCGTGCTGGTCGGCGGGTTCTCCAAGGCGTACTCGTCGCTGCTGGCCTTCGTGGCGCTGCCGACGCCGCTGAAGAATCGGCTGAAGACGGCCGCCGGCCCCTATCTGTACTCGGGTCCGTCCCCGACCGCGTCGCTGGCGACGGCGCTGGCCGGGCTGGAGGTCAACGACCGGCGCGGCGATTCCGTCCGGGCCGAGCTGTACCGCAAGACGGCCCGGGTGCTGGACCAGCTCGCCGCGCTGGACGTGGACACGCTCAACACCGACGGTCTGCCGATCGTGGAGATCCCGCTGGCCGATCCGGGCGACCTGGACGCGGTGGCCGCGTTCCTGTGGCGCGAGGGCATCTATGTGACGCTCGCGGCCTATCCGCTGGTCCCGCGCGACCGGGTCGGTTTCCGCGTGCAGGTCACCGCGCTCAACTCGGACGAGGACATCGACCGGCTCAACACCGTGCTGGCCCGGCTGGCCGCCCGCTTCCCGCTGCGGACGCGGAGCCGGAGCCGGGCCGCCCGGGAGACGAGGAGCTGAACCGCCCATGCGCAGGCACAACGACGACGTGGACTGGGACCGCTGGCCGGTGGCGGACTACCTCGCCGAGAACTACCGCGACCTGCACCCGGCGGACGTCGCGGTCATCGCCCACCACTCCGCCTACTACCGCCGGCTGCCGCCGCGCGGGCTGGCCCGCAGCGTGGAGCTGGGCGCCGGGCCCAATCTGTATCCGCTGCTCCTCGCCTCGGCGGTGAGCCGCCGGGTCGACGCGGTCGAGGCGGGCGCGGGCAACGTGGCCTATCTGCACCGCCAGATCCTCGACACGCCCGACGCGAGCTGGCTGCCGTTCCACGCGCTGTGCCGACGGCTGAACCCGGCCGTGCCGCCCACCCTGGCGGCCGCGCTGGCGCCGGTGGAAGTGGTGCACGCCGATGTGCGCGCCCTGCCGCCCGGGACGTACGACCTGGCGTCCATGCACTTCGTCGCCGAGGGCGCCACCGAGGACTACGCCGAGTTCGCGGCGTTCTGCCAGGTCTTCGTACGGTGCGTGGCGCCGGGCGGGCATCTGGTGGCCGCGTTCATGGAGAACATGCCGTCCTACCGCGTCGGGCCGGCGTCGCGCTGGCCCGGCTGTCCGGTGGACACCGAGCTGGTGCGCGAGGTCTTCGGCCCGCTCACCCGGCACCTGGAGGTGACGAGGATCGACGCCGACCCGACACTGCCGGACTACGGCGACACCGGGATGGTGCTGCTCACGGCGCGGGCGGCGCCGGGCGCCGCGGAGTGAGCGTCAGGGACGGGACGGACACGGCGGAAGCGGCGGAAGGCCCTGCCAGGCTCGGGCCGGCGGGCCTTCCGTCGTCGGTGTGCTGGTCAGCGGGTGTCGCCCGGCCGGAACCGGCGGTACAGGGTGGCGCCGCCGACGAGCAGGGCCGCCGCACCGGCGGCGGCGGGCAGGGCCGCGTCCATGCCGGTGTCGGCGAGGGAGGCGAAAGCGGGCGGCTCCGCGGCGTGCGGGGCGGGGCCCGGCTCCTCCGCGGCGGGCGGGGTCCTCACCTCGGGCCGGGGCTCCGGCTCCTTCGGCTCGTCCGGGGTGTCCGGCCGGTCCGGGGTGCGCGGGACGTCCGGCTTCTCGCCCGAGGTGTTCACGGACTGGTTGCCGAAGGCCGGGTTGCCGATGCCGACGACATTGGCGGTGTTGCCGCTGATGTTGACGGGGAGGTCCACCGGGAGCTGCACCCCGTTGCCGGAGATCACGCCGGGGGAGCCCTGCGCACCCCCGTCCGCCGACGCCCCGCCACCGGAGGTGCCGTTGCTGCCCGAGGTGCCGTTGCTGCCCGAGGTGCCGTTGGTGCCCGAGGAGCCGGCCTTGCCGTCGCCGCCCTCGTTGACGCAGGTGTTGCCGGCGGCGGGATTGAGCAGCCCCACCACGTTCACGGTGTTGCCGCACACGTTCACCGGCACGTGCACCGGGAGCTGGATGGAGTTCCCGGAGATCGCCCCGGGGGAGCCGGCCGTGCCGCCGTCGGCCTCGGAGTCGGCGTACGCGGGCATCGTCAGGGCCATCGCGCCGGACGCGGCGGCGACGGCGATCACACCGTTTCGGGTAACCCGTCTCATGGGTCCCTGCCTTCCAGACATGGTCGCGGGCACTCACCCGCACCGGATAAAACGCGGGCGACCCGTTCGAGTTATGGCTTGTCGCCCTTTCACCCCATCGGGTGACCAAGCACTCGAACCGACGGCAAAACCCGCACACGGGGACAGAAGCGCGCGCAGGGTACGCCATCGCGCCGCTCCCACCCGCCCGGAGGCGGCCCCCGCGACGGCCGCTTATCGTGAGCGAGGGCGCCGTCCACCGGTCCGCAGCCAGGCGTCCTGGAGGCATCGATGCAGGTAAAGCCGTCGACGCGGCCCGCCCTGCGGCGCTGCGCACTCATCGGAGCCGTCTGCGTGACGCTGCTGTGCACGGGCCTTCCGGCCACGGCCGCGGGCGACGACGACCGGCCCGACCTGAGCCGTTTCTACGGCCAGAAGGTCGACTGGGGCAGATGCGTGGGCACGGAGATGCCCACGGACCTCCAGTGCGGCAAGGTCACGGTCCCCCTCGACTACGACCGGCCGAAGGCCGGCACCCTCGACCTGGCCGTCGCCCGCTACCGGGCCACCGGCGACAGACACGGCTCGGTCGTGCTGAACTTCGGCGGTCCGGGCGCCTCGGGCGTGGCCGAGCTCGCCGTCGGCGGCAAGGACTTCATGGAGCTGACCGACGGCTACGACGTGGTCGCCTTCGATCCCCGCGGCGTCGGCCGCTCCTCCCCGGTGAGCTGCGGCGACGCCTGGGAGACGGACGAGAGCATCGACGACACCGACGAGATGCTGCGGGATCCGCAGGCCCTGCTGCGGCAGTTGCAGAAGGAGGCCGACGCCTGCGAGGAGCACTCGGGTCCGGTGCTGCCGCACATCGGGACCGTGAACGCCTCCCGCGACCTCGATGTCATCCGCCAGGCGCTCGGCGACAAGAAGCTCAACTACCTGGGCTTCTCCTACGGGACCCGGCTCGGCGCGGTGTACGCGGCGCAGTTCCCGGACCGGGTGGGCCGGCTGGCCCTGGACGGCGTCGACACCCTGACCGAACCGCTCGCCGAGCAGGGCGTGACGGGCGCGCGGGGACAGCAGAGGGCGCTGGAGGAGTTCCTCGACTGGTGTGTAGAGGAGGACATCGCCTGTCCGTTCGGGCACGACGCACGCACCGCGCGGGAGGACATGCTGCGGCTGGTCCGCTCGCTGGACGAGGATCCGGTGCCGACCGACTTCGGCCAGGAGTTCACCGGCCAGGACCTGGTGGGCGCTCTCGGACAGGCGCTCTACAGCGAGGAGTTGTGGCCCTCGCTGGAGCGGGCGCTGGCCTCGCTGGTCGAGGACGGCGACACCCGGCGCATCGAGGCGTTCGCCATGGGCGGCTACACCCTCCCGCACCGTCTGGCGGGCGCGGGCCGCGAGACGACCGGACCGGAGACCGGCGGCGATCTGGCCGACGAGGAGGAGATTCCCCTCGACAACCTCGCCGCGGCGCTGATGGCGATCAACTGCGCGGACGATCCCGATCGCCCCACGGCCGCCGAGGTCACCCGTGACCTCGGCCGGCTGCGCGCCGTGTACGAGCAGGCCTCGCCGGTCTTCGGCCGGTACCGGCTCACCGAGGTGCTGATGTGCTACGGCCGCCCCGCGGGCACCGACTTCATCCGCGACGAGGTGAAGAACGTCGACACCCCGAAGCTGCTGCTGGTGGGCACCCGAGGCGACCCCGCGACGCCGTACAGCTGGACCGTGGAGACCGCGCGGCGGCTCGGTCCGTCGGCCGTCGTCCTCGACAACAAGGGTGGGGGGCACACCGGATACGGCTCGTCGAAGTGCGTGCACCGCAAGGTCGACGACTTCCTGCTGTACGGCACGCTGCCGGCGAACGGGAGTTCGTGCGGCGCGGAGGACCGGGAGTAGCGGCGGGCGACGGGTTCCCGCAAGGTCCGGGACGGGCTCGGAAAAGGCGTGTGAGCAGGGGCCTTTCCTCCCCGAATGCCCGAGTTGGGATTCAGACCTATGGTGCTGTCATGGAGCACGCACTGAGTCCCACGACCCTTGCCGAGCTGCGCCGCACGCGCCCCTATCCCGCGGTCTCCGTGCTGACGCCGACGCACCGCCGCGAGCCGGAGAAGACCCAGGATCCGGTCCGGCTGCGGAACGTGGTCGCGGAGGCGAAGAGACAACTGGAGCAGGACCCCGCGGTCCCCCGCGACCGGCGCGCCGATGTCGTGGCGCAGCTCGACCAGGCACTCACCGAGGTGGATCTGACCCACACCGAGGACGGTCTGGTGATCTTCGCGGCGCCGGGTGAGCACCAGGTGTGGTCGCTGGCCCGGACCGTGCCCGAGCGCGTGGTGCTCTCGGACACCTTCCTCACCCGCAATCTGGTCTCCGCGCAGGCCGCCGAGCGCCCGTTCTGGGCGCTGTCGGTCGCGGCCGACCGCGTCACCCTGTGGAACGGCGGCGCGGACCGGGTGGTCGAGGAGCGCTCCGGCGGCTTCCCGCTGCTGAGGGAGAACGACAACTTCGACCCGGAGCGGATGGAACGGCTCGGCGACATGCCGAGCACCTTCAACGACGAGGGCACCCGCCACTTCCTGCGCGAGGCGGACCGCATGATGGGCGCCGTCCTGCGGGACACCCCCCGTCCGCTGTACCTGACCGGGGAGCCCGCCGCGCTCGCCGCGCTGACCGATGCCGGCGAGGCCACGAAGGCGGCCGAGCAGGTATCGCGCGGAGGCCTGGCCCACGCCGGCCCGGACGCGGTGTGGCAGGCTCTGCGACCCCTGCTGGAGGCCGAGGAGGCGCGCGGTGTGGACAGCGTGGCCGAGCAGCTGGAGTCGGCGCGCGGCCAGCGGGAGTTCGCCGCCGGCGTCGACGAGATCTGGCAGAACGCCATGCAGGCCCGGGTGCGGCTGCTCGCCGTGGAGGAGAACTACCGGGTGACCGTGCGCGACGACGGCGAGCATCTGATCCCGGCCGAGAGCGGCGATCTGGACGCCCGCGAGGACATCGTGGACGAGATCGTGGAGCAGTGCCTGGAGACCGGCGCCGAGGTGCGTTTCGTCCCCGACGGCACGCTCGGCGAGGCTGGCGGCATCGCCGGGGTGCTGCGCTACTGACGGCGCCCGCGTCGCTGCCCGTACGCTACGCCGGGACAGTCGGCGACAAGGGAGTGCGGGCGTGGGCGACCTGCTGGGCGTGGCGGTGCTGGGTGCGGGACACATGGGGGCCGATCACGTGCGGCGCCTCGACACGGTGGTGAGCGGTGCCAGAGTGGCCGCCGTGGCCGATCCCGACCCCGACCGTGCCGCGCGGGCGGTGGCCGGGCTGGACGGGGTGGCGGTGCGCACGGAGACCGAGGCCGCGCTGGACGCGCCCGGTGTGGACGCCGTACTGATCGCCTCGCCCGGCCCGGCGCACGAGGAGGCGCTGCGCGCGGCGTTCGCGCGCGGGCTGCCGGTGCTGTGCGAGAAGCCGATGGTGCCGGAGTCCGAGGGGGCGCTGCGGGTGGTCGAGGCGGAGGCGCGCCTCGGCCGGCGGCTGGCGCAGATCGGGTTCATGCGCCGCTACGACACCGAGTACCTGCGGCTGAAGCGGCTGCTGGACGCCGGCCGGCTGGGCCGGCCGCTGATGCTGCACTGCGTGCACCGCAATGTCTCCTCCCCGCCGGATTTCACCAGCGCCATGGTCGTCAACAGCTCGGTGTCGCACGAGATCGACGCGGCCCGCTGGCTGCTGGGGCAGGAGCTGACGGCGGTGACCGTGCTGCGGCCCCGCCCGTCCGCCCTCGCCCCCGAGGGCCTGCTGGACCCGCAGTTCGTGCTGTTCGAGACGGCCGGTGGCGCGCTGGTCGACGTGGAGGTCTTCGTCAACTGCGGCTTCGGCTATCAGGTCCGTTGCGAGGCGGTGGGCGAGTCGGGCAGCGCGCGGATCGGTGAGGAGCACGCGGTGGTCGTCACCTCCGGCGGCGAGGCCCGCGCAGAGGTGCCGCAGGACTATCTCGTCCGGTTCGCGGACGCCTACGACCGCGAGGTGCAGGCCTGGGTGGACGCCACCCGGCGCGGGCGGGTGACGGGGCCCAGCGCCTGGGACGGGTACGCGGCGTCCGCGGTCGCCGAGGCCGGGGTCCGCTCGCTGGAGGGCGGCGGCCGGGTGACCGTGGAGCTGGCCCCGCGTCCGGCGCTGTACGCCGGCACCGGCCGCTGACCGGCCTGATCGACGAGACACCCCCTAGACCTCGTCGAAGAGGGCGCTGAGGCCCTGGTCGACGGCCGCGCCGACGTCCTCGTGGCCGGCCGCCACCAGGGCGTAGCTGCGCAGCAGGAACCGGCGCAGGGCGGCCGTGTCGAACTGGAGCAGCGCCATCCCGTGGGGCGAGTGGAACTCCACGACGGTGCACTCCCGTCCGCACGGCCACAGATGCACGTCACCGGTGCCGGCGGGACCACGTAGCCCGTCCTCCAGGAGGCTGCGGGCGAAGGTCCAGCTGACCGGCTCCCCGTCGAGGGCCGCCTGCGGCGGGAAGTCCACGTACACGGCGAACGGATCGTCGGCGAGGTACCGGAGCACGGCGGGCACGGGCTTGTCCTGCTCCTCCACCGTGATCAGACGGGCGTGGACGGACTGCCGGAACGTGAGGTCCATGGTCGGTCTCCCTGCGGTGCGAGAGCGGGCCGTTGTGCCAGTACGAGCACGGGGAGGCCTCCCACATACTGTGATCTGCGTCACTCGATTCGCCGTCGCCGAGCGACCGGGCGGCCCGGCACCGACGTACGGCTGTCCACCCCTAGAACAGAGGCGCGTCGAACAAGCGAATGAGCGCGATTTCGGACGCCCGACGGTCCGTCAACTCGCGTACGCTCTCTACGACTTGCAACGCTGCGGACGTAGGGCGCGAGTACGCCGCAACCACTCCGGGAAGACCCTGGCATATGTCAGAAGCACCACCGTAACGTGTGTTGCCAAATCTCTTACGGGGCGTCTTGGGCTGTGCCACAGTCATTACGGTCCCACCGTCCGCCCTGGCCGTTTCGTCCCCTCATCGGAGTGCGTCATGCCGTCCCCTCTCTCTGCGGACCGCCCAGCCGCCCAGCCGCCGGAAGGCGGTCAGGTCGATGCCCTCATCACCCAGGCGCGGCGGCTCAAGGGCGACGTGGACGCCGTCCGGCGGGACACCGGAGGCGACGGCACGGACCCGCAGGACCGCTGGCAGCGCGCCCTGTACGACCTGGCGCTGCACCAACTCAACGATCTGGACGAGCACTTGGCCCAGCTGCGGGACGGTCCGCCGCCCGTGGCCGTTCCGGCCGAACCGGTCCCGGCACCCCGGACCGCGCCCGACGGACCCGGGCGCGGCTCCCTGCTCAGCCGGGTCGGCAGCGCCGAGTGGAACCTGCTCACCGACGAGGCGACCTGGTCCGGCGAGCTGTACGAGATCCTGGGCCGCGACGCCGCCTCTCCCCCGCTCACCCTCGACGAACTGCCGTCCGTCGTCCTCGACGAGGACCGGCCCAGGCTGACCGCGATGGTCACGGACTGCCTCGTCGACGCCCAGCGCATCGACGGCGAGTTCCGGATCGTCCGTCCGGACGGCACGGTGCGCACGGTGCACATGATGGGCGAGCCCGTGCTCGACGCCGACGGCGGCACCGCCTCCATGTGGGCCGTGCTGCGCGATGTCAGCGCCCTGCGCCGCAGCCAGCAGGAGGTGAGCGAGACCCGTGACTCGCTCCAGCACCACCGGCACCGCGCGCAGACCGAGCACCGGCTTGCGGTAGAGGCGCAGGAGGCCGTGCTGCCGCCGTGGCACGGCACCCTGCGGCTCCCGCACCAGGGCCCGCGCAGCCTGGACCTGGCGGGCCGCTATCTGCCCGCCACCACGAGCACCCTGATCGGCGGCGACTGGTACGACGCACTCGAACTCCCCGACGGCGAGACGCTGTTGAGCGTCGGCGACCTCACCGGGCACGGCCCCGCGGTCACCTCGGGCATGGCGATGCTGCTGGGCGCGCTGCGCGGCATGGCGATGGCCGGCACCCGGCCGGGACAGCTGATGGCCTGGCTCAACCAGCTACTGGACACCACCGTCCAGCCGGCCCTCGGCAGCGCCGTCTGCTGCCGCTACCGGCCGCGGACCCGCACCCTGCGGTGGTCCCAGGCCGGACACCCCGCCCCGCTGCTGTTCCGTGACGGGACGGGGCGCAGGCTGGGCGCGCCCGACGGCGTGCTGCTCGGCGCCACCTCCGGAGCCGTCTACGGCGAGGCCGAGGAGACCCTGGAAGCCGGCGATCTGCTCCTGCTGCACACCGACGGCCTGGTGTCGGGGCACAGCGGGACGGACGCCGTGGACCGCCTTCTCGGCCTGGCCCCGCGGTTCGCCGCGGCGCGCAGCGCACAGGACTGTGTGCGCACGGTCGTGGAGGAGTTCGGCGAGACCGAGCGCGCGGACGACGCCTGTGTGCTCATCGCCAGGGTGACCGCGTAGCACGCGCACGCCCCGACTCCCCCCGCGCCGCCTGTTCTCGCTCCGCCCGACGTCCCTCACGCCTGGGCGGTGCCGCCACCGCCCAGCCTCCTGGCCTGGTTCTTCGGCAGCGCCAGCTTGATCTCCTCGCGCAGCTCCTGGATCTTCGGGTAGGTGGCGTACTCGGCGGTGAGCCGGTACATCTGCCGCAGCCGGTCCCAGGTGCGACGGGAGGAGTTCGAGCCCATCGACACCAGCGCCAGGCGCGCGTAACCGGCCGCCTGCTCCGGGTCGTCGGCGATGAAGCAGGCGGAGGCCATGGAGAGATGGTCGAAGATCTTCGACCGCTCCTGGGCGTCGACCCGCAGAGCCAGCGCCTTGTCCGCGTAGTGCTGGGCGTGCGCCGCCGCGCCCGGCTCGAACTCCGCGAGCGTGCGGTAGGCCAGAGCCTGCATGCCGTACAGATCCGCCTCGTTGAACAGCTGCATCCAACTGGGCGGCGGCACATCGCTCTTGTCGGAGACGAACAGGTCCTCCGCCTGGCCGAGGGTGCGGCGCATCGCCTGGCCCTTGCCCAGGGACGCCTGCGCCCAGGCCTCGATGGTGTGGAACATCGCCCGGGTGCGCGGCAGTACCTCTTCGCCGGAGCCGGACTGGGCGAGCTTCATCAGGTCCAGCGCGTCGTCGGGCCGGCCCAGGTGCACCATCTGGCGGGCCGCCCGGGACAGCGCCTCACCGGCCCGCGGCCGGTCACCGCCCTCTCTCGCGGCATGGGCGGCGATCACGAAGTACTTCTGGGCCGTGGGCTCCAGGCCGACGTCGTGCGACATCCAGCCCGCGAGGACGGCGAGGTTGGCCGCGACGCCCCATAGGCGCCGTTGCAGATGGGCAGGATGGTGGTAGGCGAGGATGCCGCCCACCTCATTGAGCTGGCCCACGACCGCCTTGCGCTGGAGCCCGCCACCGCGGGCCGCGTCCCAGGCCCGGAACACCTCGACCGAGCGTTCCAGTTCCTCGATCTCCTGCGACCCGATGGGGGCGGCCTCGTAGCGGTCGAACCCAGCGGGGTCGGCGTGCAGGGGATCGTCGAAGTCGGGGGCGTGGGCCACGAGGGCCGGGTCGGTGTGCAGCCAGTCGTGCATGGCACTGCTGAGTGCGGATCCCGCGGCGAGCACGGCACCCGCGCCCACCAAGCCGCGTCGGTTGAGCATGAGGTCCATTCCCGTGAATTCGGTGAGGACCGCGGCGGTTCGCTCGGGCGCCCACGGCACTCCGTCGGGATGTTCCGCACTCCCGCCGCCCTGCCGTTTCCCCGCGCGCCCGTGCCGTACCAGACCGAGGTCCTCGATGGTCACGACACGGCCGAGACGCTCGGTGAACAGAGCCGCCAGCACCCGCGGTACCGGATCGCGCGGGATCTCTCCCAGGTCGATCCACCGCCGCACCCGCGAGGTGTCGGTCGCCAGCTGCGGATGGCCCATGGCCACCGCCTGCCGGTTGACCAGCCTCGCGAGCTCACCCTTGGACCAGCCGGCCAGGCCGAACAGATCCGAAAGGCGGGTGTTGGGTTGTCCGCTCACGTCAAGCCCCCAGGTTCTCGGCTGAGTTGACACTAGCCCGGTGAAAGTTGCCGAGCGACTATTCGCCAGGGTTCGCCAGGGTCCGCCAGATGGTGTGCCACTGGGCATCGGGTGTCAGGTAGGAAAGCGCCACCCCGACCCGGTCGCCCTCTGGAACCACGGTGCATTCCCCAGGGTGTACCCGGACGGCCGGGCCGGGAGGCGTTTTAGACGTCCGGCACACGAAGGGATCTGTCTCCCCCATGTACGCAGCATCGTCCTCCGTGTCCGCCCCGCCCCGGCCGCTGCACCCCCGCCCGGGTGGCGGCGGTCCCTACCTCGCCCCGGCGCGCCCGGCCTCCCCCGTGCTCGGAGCGGGCACGGCGCGGCGCGCCGGGGCCTTCGGCTCCCAGCCGCTCAGCGGGAGACTCGACCTGTCCGGCCCCCAGGGCGCCCAGTTGCGCACGGCGATCGCGTCGGTGCACCGGATCTGCCCGGAGTTCGCGCCGGTGCAGGTGCTCCGCCGCAGCGGCCGGTCCGTGCTCCTGGTCGGGACGACCGGGCGGAGCACGGCCGTCGCCAAGTGTTTACTGGACCACTCGCCGGTCTGGGCCGAGCGCATCCGGCACGAAATAGCTGCGTACCGCTCGTTCGTCCGGCACCGCCCCCCGGTGCGGGTGCCGAGGCTGATCGCAGCGGATCCGGACAACTGCACTCTGGTGATCGAGCGGATGCCGGGACGGCCGGCGGCGCTCCAGCGGCACCCGGTGGAGGCGCCTCCCCGGGCGGACATCCGGGCGGCGCTGGGCGCGATCTGCCGGCTGAACGCCTGGCGGCCGCCGGCGGGCACCTTCGACGCGCCACTGGACTACGCGGCCCGGATCAACCGGTACCACGAGCTGGGGCTGCTCACCGACCGGGACCTGGGGGACCTCCAGAAGCTGCTGCACGGCATCGCCATGGCCGCCGGGCGGCAGGGCATGGGCCAGTTCTGCCACGGCGACGCGCTGCTGTCGAACGTGCTGATGTCGCCCGCCGGTCCGGTGCTGGTCGACTGGGAGCACGCGGGCTGGTACCTGCCTGGCTACGACCTGGCCACGCTGTGGTCGGTGCTCGCGGACGCCCCGATGGCGCGGCGGCAGATCAGTCAGATCGCGCAGTCGGCGGGCCCGGCCTCGCGTGACGCGTTCCTGGTCAATCTGATGCTGGTGCTGACCCGCGAGATCCGTACCTACGAGACGGCCGTGCAGCGTTCGATGCACGACACGACCCCGGCGGCACCGGGAGTGGCCCACCCGGGTGCTGCGCCGTCCGGCGAGGAACAGCGGCTGCTGCTGCGGCGGCTGCACGACGACTGCCAGCTGGCCCGCCGGGCCGTACGCGCGGCGGTCGGCACTCGCTGACGGGGATGGCGGTCCGCGGCGCGCCGAACGCGACGGCGCACCGCGGACCTCGCCATGTCCGCCCTCGCCCGGGAAGTCCGCACCGCCCTCATTGGTGTACTCCACTGACGCGCCGCAGGCCCGTCCACCGCCGCCGCGAAACTCGCCGAGCGCCGCGTTGACGTGGGAAATCACCCAGCAGCTTGCATGATTGACGGATCGTCGGAGAGCCGGTACCACTGTCACGCCCGGCCCCGCACGGCTCAGCACGCCCGACCGTCTCAGGAGGCTGCATTGCGAGAGTCCGTCACCGATCCCCGTCGAGCCGTCGGGCCCGGACGCGGTCGGCGTATCGCCGGTGCCGTGGCCGGCGCGGCGCTGCTGCTGCCGCTGCTCGGCGCCGCCCCGGCCGAGAGCACCGCCCCGGCCGAGAGCACCGTACCCGCCGGGAGTGCCGTGACCGCCGGGAGCGGTGCGTCGGCGGACGGTCTGCAACGGGCCTTCGCCCAGGCGGCCGCCGACTACCAGGTGCCGCAGAGCGTCCTGCTCGGCGTCTCCTACCTCCAGTCGCGCTGGGACAGCCACGCCGGCGCGCCGAGCGTCACCGGCGGCTACGGCCCCATGCACCTGACCGACGCCCGCACCGCCCTGGCCACGGCGCCGGCCCATCACGGGGACGGCACGGAGGACGCCCGCGGGGACGACTCCCGCGCGCCGCTGCTCCCCGTCGCCACCGTGCCGGAGAGCGGCGAACTCCCGGACCGGCTCATGACCCTGACGAAGGCCGCGGAACTGACCGGGCTGGCCCCCGAGCGGCTGCGGACGGACCCGGCCGCCAACATCGCGGGCGGTGCGGCGCTGCTCGCCGCCGCCCAGCGGGAGCTGGGTGCGCCGGTGAGCGAGGATCCGGCGGACTGGTACGGCGCGGTGGCCCGCTTCTCCGGCGCGGACGACACCGCGACCGCCGCGGCCTACGCGAACGACGTCTACGCCGTGCTGCGCTCCGGCGGCGAACGGGTGACGGACGCGGGCCAGCGGGTCTTCCTGGCCGCCCGGCCGGACCTGGTCCCGGACACCGGCACGCTGCGCCGGGCGGGTCTGCGGACCGCCGACGCGGAGGGCACCGAGTGCCCGGAGACGGTGTCCTGCGAGTGGATCCCGGCGCCGTACGAGGAGTTCGGGGACGGCGACTACGGCAACCACGACCTCGGTGAGCGGTCCGGGCCCGAGGACATCGACTACATCGTCGTGCACGACACGGAGGGCGCCTGGGAGGGTGTCCTCCAGATGGTCCAGGACCCCACCTATGTGTCCTGGCACTACAGCCTGCGCTCCACCGACGGTCACATCGCCCAGCACGTGAAGGCGAAGGACGTGGCCTGGCACGCGGGCAACTGGTTCGTCAACGCCAAGTCGGTCGGTCTGGAGCACGAGGGCTTCCTCGCCTCGCCGGACGCCTGGTACACGGAGGCGATGTACCGCTCCTCGGCCCGGCTGGTGAAGTACCTGGCGAAGAAGTACGACGTGCCGCTGGACCGGCAGCACATCCTGGGCCACGACACCGTGCCGGGCCCGACCTCGTCGACCGTGCCGGGCATGCACACCGACCCGGGCCCCTACTGGGACTGGCGGCACTACTTCACGCTGCTCGGCCGGCCCCTGGAGCCGACGGCGGGTCCGAACTCCGGCATCGTGACCGTCCGGCCGGACTACGCGGCGAACCGCCCGGAGTTCACGGGCTGCTCCGCCGCGGGCAGACCCTGCCCGGTGCACGGCTCCAGCGCGGTCCGGCTGTACTCCGGTCCCGGCGAGCAGTACCCGCTGATCAAGGACATCGGGCTGCGTCCGGGCGGCGGCGACTCGACGACCGGCGTCAACGACCTCGGCTCGCGGGTGTCCACCGGCCAGCAGTACGCGGTGGCGGACCGTGACGGCGACTGGACGGCGATCTGGTTCCTGGGGCAGAAGGCGTGGTTCGAGAACCCGGCCAAGAGCCCGGCCGCCGTGCCCGCCAAGGGGCTCGTCGTGACCCCGAGGAAGGGCCTGGCCGACGTACCGGTGTACGGTCGCGCCTATCCGGAGGCCGCCGCCTACCCGGCCGGGGTGCCCGCGCAGCCGGTGTCACCGCTGCCGTACCGGCTGCCGGCGGGACAGAAGTACGTGGCCGGTGACCAGGTGCCCGGCACGTACTACTACGCGGTCACCTTCGACCCCGCCTCGCACCGGGTGATCACGGGCAAGGACCTGTACTACGAGATCCAGTACGGCCACCGGGTGGCGTTCGTGCGCGCGGCCGACGTCGAGGTGGTGCCGTCGGCCGAGTAGCGGGCGGGCCTCAGCCCTGCTGGAAAAGCTCCGCCGGGAGCGGCTTCAGCAGGGCGTACAGGTCGTCGGTGATGGGCCGGTCCCAGGCGGCGATGGTGACCAGGACGTTGTCGCTGCGGTCGAACTGCACGCAGGAGATCCGGCCCTCGGAGAGCTTGACGCGGCGCACGATCAGCAGGTTGTCGCCCTGCATCACCGGCACGTCCTCGGTGCCGACGACGGTCACCTCCTCGTCGTTCTCCAGCGCCAGCAGCAGCTGGGCCACCTCGAAGGGGACCTGGCCCTCGGCGACGTCGCGGGCCGGGGAGCCCTCGGGGAGGTTGCCGATGATCATCGCGGGGCCGCGGCCGCCGAACAGGTCGTAACGCAGGAAGACGCCCTGGCAGCTGCCGTCGGGGGCGGGCAGCAGGCCGGCGCCCAGGTTGCCGGGCCAGTCGCCCGGGTCCATGGCCAGTACGTCGAAGTCGGGCCCGGCGGGAGTGGCGCTGCGGCGGCGGAGGAACGACATGCCGCCATGGTACGTGCCCGGGCACCTTCCGCGCCGGGCGGGCGGCGTCCGTGCGGGGCCAGGCCGTGTCCGCAAAGTCCCTTCGTCCGCCCGGAGGGCGGGCCTGCGGCGTCTGGTGCGTGCTCTCGGCGTACCGGACGCGGTCCCTCGTACCGGGCGTACTCGGGACCGTGTCCGGTCCGGCGAGAGTGCGTGCCAGGCGTCGCGGGGCAGGAGGGACTTTACGGACACGGCCTATGCGGGGCTGCGGTGCCGTTCGTGGTGGCGGGCGACGCGGGCGCGGTTGCCGCAGGACGGTTTGCACCACTCCTGGCGGGGGTGCTCCTTGAGGAAGTACCGCACACAGCGGGGCGCGTGGCAGGCGCGCAGTCGTTGCCGGTCGGGGCTCGCGAGGAAGGCGATCGCGGCCTGCGCGAGGACCGCGGGCAGCTCCTGGGCGCCGTCGGCGGGCTGTCGGTGGAGGGCGGGTTCGCCGCCTTCGGGCCAGTGCAGCCGGGGCACCGTGGGCAGAGCCGCGGCGGCGGTGTTGAGCCGGTCCAGTGCTTCGGGGAGGGGCAGCAGCCGGGTGGCGTCTGCGGGGCTGGGTGCGCCGGGCCGGACGGCGTGGGCGAACAGCGCGCGGACGGCGGCGCGCAGCTCGCGGACGGCGGTGAGGGCGGCGGCGTCGGCGGTGAAGGCGGCGGGGTCCGGGACGGTGGCGGGGTGGGCGCGGACCCAGGCGGTGAGCCCGGCGGGGTCGGTCAGGTCGTCGGCGACGCCGCCGTCACCGTCGTGACGGATGGTGAGCGCGAGGTCGAGGGCGAGACGGGCTTCCGGGCGGGGCGAGTCCTGCATGCGCTAATGATAGGGGTGCGCGCATCCATTAGGTCACACCTCCTCCGGCGGTGCGGGCGGGACCACGGCGACCGGGCTGGGCGCGTGCAGCAGCACGGCGTGGGTGACCGAGCCGAGCAGCCGGGCCGGTGCGAGCAGTCGGCGGCGGTGGCGGCCGACGACGGTCAGCTCGGCGCCCTGCGCGGCGGCGACCAGTTGGCCGGCCGCGTCACCGGGGGCGACGGTCATCTCCGCCGTGACCTCGGGGTGCCGCTCGCGGTGCGGGGCGAGGAAGCCCTCGGCGAGGACGTGCGTCTCGTGCTCGACGGCGGCCTGGTCGATCCCGGTGGGCAGCAGTTCTCCCGGCGCCCCCGCCCACAGCTGCACCGGCCAGGGGAAGGCCGCGACCACCTGGAGCCGGGCGTCGCGCAGCGCGGCCTCGGCGAAGGCGAAGCCGAGCACGGCGTCGTCGGGGCCGTCCACGTTGAGGCCGGCCACCACCCGGGGTCCGGGGGCCGCCGCGGGGGCGTCGTCCGGGGTGCGTCCGGGCCGGGGCACCACCACGACCGGGCACTCGGCGTCGCGCGCGGCGGACAGTCCGTTGGAGCCGAGCAGCAGACTCGCGAAGCCGCCGCGGCCCCGGGAGCCCAGCACCAACAGCTGGGCCGCGGCGCCCAGTTCGGGCAGGACCGCGCCGGGCGCGCCCTCCAGGCCGGCGTACTCCACCTCGGCGGGAGCCGGGCGCTCGGCGACGTGGGCGCGGGCCCGGGCGAGCACCGGGTCGTCGTCGACGCCGGGCGGTTCCGGCACCGGGGTGCCGGACCGCGCCGACCGGGCCCAGCCGGCGTACTGCCGGACGTGCACCAGACGCAGGGGCGCGCCGCGTCGGCGGGCGGTGTCGAGGGCCCAGTCCAGGGCGCGCAGGCTGTCGTCCGAACCGTCGACCGCCGCGATGACCGGCAGGGTGCTCATGGGGTCCTCACCTCCGGGGCGCGATCCACCGCGTCCCTGGGCCAGCCTGACTCAGGCGGCGGCCCGGGGCGCCGTACCGGATCGCGTGTCCGGAAAATCGGACGCGAACCCCCGGATCGGCGGCTCGTCCCGCGCGGGGCCGCGTCAGGTGAGGTCGAACTCGCCCTCCCGGGCACCCGACACGAACGCTCCCCACTCCGCGGGGGTGAAGATCAGGGACGGGCTCTCCGGGCGGCCGCTGTTGCGCATGGCGATGAACCCTTCGACAAAGGCGATCTGGACATCCCCCAGTCCGCGGCTTCCGGACTGCCATTCGGCCTCGCTCAGGTCCAGTTCCGGCTTGTGCCATCCGGTGAGCGGCTTGTGCTGGGTGGTGCTCTCGGCCACGTCCGTGCTCCTCCCGATTCGTCGTCCGCGGCCAGCCTAGCGATCGGTTCCCGTGGCGCACAGGCCACGTGAGGGGGACCTTTGGGGACGGGGGTGGCCGGTCCTTCACGAGCCGTTCGAGAGGAACGCGGCGACGCGGTCGGTGAACCACCGCGGGTCGTCGAGCCAGGGGTAGTGCCCGGCGCCGGGCTGCACCGCGCACTCGGCGTGCGGGAAGGCGTCGGCGGTGCGGCGGGCCAGGCCGGGCCCGGGGCCGCCGTCGAGCTCGCCGGCCAGGACGAGCACCGGGGCGGTGAGCCGGGCGAGGGCGGCGCGGGTCGCGGGCGGGTCGTAGGCGCCCTCGGAGCCGTACCGGCCGGCGGCGTCCTCGTTGGTCTCGGCCTCCTCGCGGGCGGCGTGCGCGGCGGCGGCCGCGTCCCAGCGGCCGTAGAAGAAGGGCAGGAGGGCGGCGTCGAAGTCGCGCTCGCCGGCGAGCCAGGCGCGCAGGGCGGGGAAGGCGTCCGCGAACCAGGGCTCGTCCTTCCGCAGCCGCGCCGCCGCCAGCCGGTCCTCGGCGGTCGGCGGCATGCCGAGCGCGCGCGGTGCGGCGGCGACCAGCACCAGCCGTGCCACCCGCCGGGGGTGGCGGGCGGCGTAGCGCATGGCCAGGCTGCCGCCCGCGGAGTGCGCGAGCATGTCCATGCGCTCCAGCCCCAGTTCGCGGCGCAGTGCCTCGACGTCGTCGACCATCCGGTCGCAGCGGTAGGTGGCGGGGTCCGCGGGCGCCGCCGACTCGCCGGTGCCGCGCAGGTCCGCGAGGACCAGCCGCCGGTGGCGGCCGAGGCCGCCCAGGTCGCCGAGGTAGGCGGAGGCTCGCATCGGCCCGCCGGGCAGTACGACGAGCGGGTCGCCCGTGCCGCTCAGGTGGTAGGCGAGGCGGGTTCCGTCGAAGGCGCTGAAGGTCGGCATACGGGCGATCTTGGAAGAGCGGCGGACGCGCCGCAACGGGTTTCGCGCCGAGAAAGGCGGGCCGGCCTCTTGCCCTGGTCCGGCCGGACTGGATTACTGATCTCCAAGGCCTCGACCGAATGATCGGTCGCCCGGATCGATGCGGTGGACGAAGGAGTGGTCCGCATGGCGGAAGCGACGGAGTTGCTGGACGCGGGGGAACGGCTGGACCTTCAGTCGCTGCGGGCGTTGCAGCTGGAACGGCTGCGGACCTCGCTGCGGCACGCGTACGCGAACGTGCCGTTCTACCGGGAGGCCTTCGACAAGGCCGGCGTCCACCCGGACGACTGCCGGTCGCTCGCCGATCTGACCCGGTTCCCGTTCACCACCAAGGCGGACCTGCGGGAGAACTACCCGTACGGGATGTTCGCCGTGCCGCGGGAGCGGATCCGGCGGATCCACGCGTCGAGCGGCACCACCGGCCGGCCCACGGTGGTCGGGTACACGGACGGCGATCTGTCCCTGTGGGCCGACATGGTCGCGCGGTCGATCCGGGCGGCGGGCGGCAGGCCCGGGGACCGCGTCCATGTGGCGTACGGGTACGGGCTGTTCACCGGCGGACTCGGGGCGCACCACGGCGCGGAGCGGCTCGGCTGCACGGTCGTCCCGGCCTCCGGTGGGATGACCGCCCGCCAGGTGCGGCTGATCCAGGACCTCAGGCCCGACGTGATCATGGTGACGCCGTCGTACATGCTGACCCTGCTGGACGAGTTCGAGCGGCAGGGCGTGGACCCGCGCGGCACCTCCCTGCGGGTCGGGATCTTCGGTGCCGAGCCGTGGACGGAGCGGATGCGCCAGGAGATCGAGGAGCGGTTCGCCATCGACGCGGTCGACATATACGGCCTGTCGGAGGTGATCGGTCCCGGCGTCGCCCAGGAGTGCGTGGAGACCAAGGACGGGCTGCACATCTGGGAGGACCACTTCTATCCGGAGGTCGTCGACCCGGTGACCGGCGAGGTGCTGCCGGAGGGCGAGGAGGGAGAGCTGGTCCTCACCTCGCTGACCAAGGAGGCGATGCCGGTCGTCCGCTACCGGACGCGTGATCTCACCCGGCTGCTGCCGGGCACGGCGCGGGTGTTCCGGCGGATGCGGAAGGTCACCGGGCGCAGCGACGACATGGTGATCCTGCGCGGGGTGAACCTCTTCCCCACCCAGGTCGAGGAGATCGTGCTGCGCACTCCGGGCGTGGCCCCGCACTTCCAGCTGCGGCTGACCCGTGAGGGCCGGCTGGACGCGCTGACGGTGCTGGCCGAGGCCCGCGCCGGTGCCGGGCCCGAGGTCCGGGAGGCCGCCGCCCGTTCGATCGCGGCGGCCGTGAAGGACGGCATCGGTGTGTCGGTGTCGGTGGAGATCGTCGATCCGGAGTCGCTGGAGCGCTCGGTGGGCAAGATCCGGCGGATCGTGGACCTGCGGCCGCGCTGAGCTAGTCGGTCAGTGACGGCGCCGCTCGCGGCGGCGCGGCCCGCCCCGCAGGGAGGCGAGCACCAGGCGTCCGTACCGGGTGGTCAGGGCCGCGGCGGTGGCGGCGAGGGCGCCGGCGAGGGCGATCAGCAGATGCCGGGGGTTCTCGTCGCCGAGGACCTGGAGCACGGAGAGGGCGGTGCCCAGCGGCAGTCCGAGGACGGTGAGCACCCCGAGCGCCCCGGCGATCTGCGCGCTCTCCCGGGTCTGCACGATCCGGCTGTGGTCGGCGGCCTCGGCGAGGATGTCCGCGAACAGTTCGGGCAGCCGGTGCCGGGCCTGGAAGGCGCGCAGCAGTCCGTCGGCGGGCCCGTGCACGGTCTGGTGGCGGCGCCAGTGGGTGCTGCGGAAGACCGCGATGTTCCGCTCCAGCGCGGACACCCGCCGGGCGAGCCCCGTGGAACGCTCGTAGACGGTGGACAACTCGTCGGTGAGCGCGTCCAGGTGGTCGCGCTGGACCATGCCGAGCAGCAGCGCGTCGAGGTGCACGGTACGGGCCTGGAGCAGCGCGAAGTCGTAGAAGTCGCCGGGGCCCTGGTCCGGCCGGTGGCCGAGGAAGGCCGCGCCGTGCCGGTCGACGAGGGCGCTCCAGTCGGCGGAGATGCGGATGGTCTCGTCCGCGACGCGTTCGACGCGCTCGGGCGGTGACGGGTTGTCGGCCTCGGTGGCCCGCCAGGCCAGGGCGCGCAGCCAGGCGTCCGCCGAACCCGGGAGCCGGCCGTCGGCGTCTCTGAGGGCGGCGGTGTGGCCGGGTCCGGGAGTGAGGAAGGCGACCGTGTAGGGGCGGGCCAGGGCGAAGGGGGCGGTGGGCGGGGCGGTGTCGGCGACGCCGGCGAAGAGCGCTGCCGGGTCGAGTGCGCCGGTCAGCGGGTCGGGGCCGGCGCCCGAGCGGTGTCCGATCGCCCGCAGCACGTCCAGCAGATGCGGGCCGCGGACGGTGAGGTGCAGCACGCCGAGCGCCTGCCGGGGTTCCTTGGGCGTCGCCACCCGCAGCAGTTCCAGGCCGTCCAGCAGCAGCGGCCCCTGCGCCACGGGCGGGGTGCGGTGCCAGCGGCGGCCGTACAGGGCCCGCGCGGCGGCGGGCGCGAAGTACCGGGCGCGGCGCTCCCGGTCGCCGTCCGCGAAAGGCAGCGGACCCGGCTCCCAGTCGGGGTCGCCGTCCAGCAGTACCGGCAGCACCACCGACACCGTCTGCCGCACGCCTTCCGCGGCGTCGAGCCCGTCGCTCAACTGCCGTGCCCGGCCTCGGTGAAGCGGTCGCGCAGCTCCCGTTTGAGGATCTTGCCGCTGGCGTTGCGGGGCAGCGCGTCGACGAAGACGATCCGCTTGGGTGCCTTGAAGGCGGTGAGGCGCTCGCGGGCGTGGGCGATCAGCTCCGCCTCGGTGACCTCGCCGCGCGGGACGACGAACGCGGTGATCGCCTCGATCCACTTCTCGTCGGGCAGACCGACGACGGCGGTCTCGGCGACGCCCTCATGGGTGTAGAGCGCGTCCTCGACCTGGCGTGAGGCGACCAGCACCCCACCGGAGTTGATGACGTCCTTGACCCGGTCGACGACGGTGAAGTAGCCGTCGGCGTCCCGGACGGCGAGGTCGCCGGAGCGGAACCAGCCGTCGCGGAAGGCCTCGGCCGTCTCCTCGGGCTTGTCCCAGTAGCCCTCGCACAGCTGCGGGGAGCGGTAGACGATCTCGCCGGGGGTGCCGTCGGGCACGTCCTTGCCGTCCTCGTCGACGACCCGCGCGTCCACGAACAGCACCGGCCGGCCGCAGGAGTCCATGCGGCCTTCGTGCTCGTCGGGGGCGAGGACGGTGGCCAGGGGGCCGATCTCGCTCTGTCCGAAGCAGTTGTAGAAGGCCAGTCGGGGCAGCCGGGCGCGCAGCCGCTCCAGCACGGGCACCGGCATGATCGAGGCGCCGTAGTACGCCTTGCGCAGGCCGCCGAGGTCGCGGGTGGGGAAGTCGGGGCGGCCGGCGAGGCCGATCCAGACGGTGGGCGGGGCGAAGAGGCTGTCGACCCGTCCGGCCTCGATCAGGTCGAAGAGCCGGTCGCCGTCGGGCGCGTCGAGGATGACGTTGGTGGCGCCGACCGCGAGGTACGGCAGCAGGAACACGTGCATCTGCGCCGAGTGGTACAGCGGCAGCGCGTGCGCCGGGCGGTCCCCGGCGCTCAGGTCCAGTGCGGTGATGGCGCTCAGGTACTCGTGCACCAGCGCCCGGTGGGTCATCATCGCGCCCTTCGGCAGCGCGGTGGTGCCGGAGGTGTAGAGCAGCTGCACCAGGTCCTCGCCGCCGGCCTCCGGGCCGTCGTACGGCGCCGCCGAGGTCAGCAGGTCGAGCAGCGAGCCGTCGGCGTCCCACAGCGGCAGCGCCGGTACGCCCTCGGGCAGCCGGCCGGCCAGGCCGGGGTCGGCGAGGACCAGGGAGGAGCCGGACTGGCCGATCAGGTAGGCCAGATCGTCGCCGGTGAGGTTCTGGTTGACCGGCACGTGCACCAGGCCCGCGCGGGCGCAGGCGAGGAAACCGATGAGGTAGGCGTCGGAGTTGTGGCCGTAGGCGCCGACCCGGTCGCCGGGGGCCAGGCCGCGGCCGAGGAGGGCGCTCGCGGCGCGGGAGACGGCGTCGTCCAGTTCCTCGTAGGTCCACCGGCGGTCGCGGTACTCGACCGCGACGCGTGCCGGGGTGCGGCGGGCGCTGCGGCGCAGCACCCCGTCGACCGTGCTGCCGTGTCCGGGCGTCATGGCACCCGATCCTCGATCCGCGTGCGGGCGCGGTCAAGACGCCCCGCCACACCACTGCACCGAGAACATACCCGTTGGTACGCTCAACCGCCCCTTCCCCCGATGATGTTGGGAGGCTCCATGCGCATCCGCCTGAGACGGCTCGCCGTCACGGCCGTCGCCCTGTTCACCGCCACGGCCACGCTGCCCGCGGCGGCCGCCGCGCCGGACGGCCGCGAGGACCGTCCCGCGCACGGCGGGCTGTCCGCCGTCATCCGCTACACCGAGTACGGCATTCCGCACATCGTCGCGCACAGCTACGCCGACCTCGGTTTCGGCACCGGGTGGGCGCAGGCCGCCGACCAGGTGTGCGTGCTGGCCGACGGGTTCGTGACGGTGCGCGGCGAGCGCTCCCGGTACTTCGGGTCCGGTGCCGCGCCGGATCTGTCGCTCTCCTCGGCGGCCACCAACCTCTCCAGCGATCTGTACTTCCGCGGGGTGCGGGAGGCGGGCACCGTGGAGAAGCTGCTCGCCGAACCGGCGCCGGCGGGCCCCAGCCGGGCCGCGAAGGAGATGATGCGGGGCTACGCGGCCGGCTACAACGCCTGGTTGCGCGAGAACCGGATCACCGACCCGGCGTGCGCGGGCGCCGCCTGGGTGCGGCCGGTGTCGACGCTGGACGTGGCGGCGCGCGGGCACGCGCTCGCGGTGCTCGGCGGGCAGGGCCGGGCGGTGGAGGGCATCACGGCCGCGCGGCCGCCGGTGCGGGCGGCGTCCTCCGGCGGGGCCGCGGCGTCCCGTGCCTCGGGTGACTCCGACGCCGGGCCGAGCGAGCGGACCGCGCCGAGCGCCGAGGACACCGCCCGCGCCGTCCGGGAGCTGCTGGCCGCGGACTCCGCCGACATGGGCTCCAACGCGGTCGCGTTCAGCGGTGCCACCACCGCGAACGGCCGGGGCCTGCTGCTCGGCAACCCGCACTACCCGTGGCAGGGCGGTCGCCGGTTCTGGCAGTCGCAGCAGACCATCCCCGGCCGGCTCGACGTGGCCGGCGGCTCGCTGCTCGGCTCGGCCACCATGTCCATAGGCCACAACGCCCGGGTGGCCTGGAGCCACACCGTGGCGACCGGCGTCACCATGAACCTGCACCAGCTGACCCTCGACCCGGCGGATCCGACCGTCTACCTGGTCGACGGCCGGCCGGAGCGGATGACGAAGCGTGTCGTCACCGTCGCCGTGAAGGACGGCGCACCCGTCACCCGCACCCAGTGGTGGACGCGCTACGGCCCGGTGCTCTCCTCGCTCGGCGCGAGCGTGCCGCTGCCGTGGACCGCCACCACCGCGTACGCCGTCCACGACCCCAACGCCGCCAACCTGCGCGGCTCCGACACCGCCCTCGGCTTCAGCCGGGCCCGTGGCACGGACGACATCCTCGACACCCTGCGCACGACCCAGGGCCTGCCGTGGGTGAACACCATCGCCGCCGACGCGGCCGGGCACACCCTGTTCACCCAGTCGCAGGTGCTGCCCCGGATCACCGACGACCTCGCCCAGCGCTGCTCCACCGCGCTCGGCAAGGTCACCTACCCGTCGTCGGGACTCGCCGTGCTGGACGGCTCGCGCGGCGACTGCGCCCTCGGCCGGGACGCCGACGCGGTGCGGGCGGGCATGTTCGGGCCGTCGCGGATGCCGACGCTGCGGGACGCGCCGTACGCGGAGAACTCCAACGACAGCGCCTGGCTCGCCAACGCCGACCGGCCGCTGACCGGCTACGAGCGGATCTTCGGCAACACCGGCACCCCCCGCTCGCTGCGCACCCGCGGCGCGATCGAGGACGTGGCGGCGATGGCCGAACGCGAGGGGCTGACGGTAGGCGACCTCCAGCGGCAGCAGTTCGCCAACCGCGCCCCGGCCGGTGACCTGGCCGCGACCGACGCGGCGAAGGCCTGCGCCGAGCTGCCCGGCGGCACGGCGACGAGCAGCCAGGGCGGCGCGGTGGACGTCCGGGAGGCCTGCGAGGTGCTGGCCGGCTGGGACCGCACGGTGGACACCGGGAGCCGGGGGGCGCTGCTCTTCGACCGGTTCTGGCGGAAGCTGACGGCGACGGTCCCGGCGGCCCAGCTGTGGAAGGTGCCGTTCTCCCCGGCCGACCCGGTCCGCACCCCGCACACCCTCGACACGGCCGCGCCCGGCTTCGCCACGGCCCTCGCGGACGCGGTCGCCGAGCTGCGGGCGGCGGGCATCGGGCTCGACGCGCCGCTCGGACGGCACCAGTTCGTGGTGCGGGGCGGCGAGCGCATCCCCGTGCCGGGCGGCACCGAGTCGCTGGGCGTGTGGAACAAGATCGAGCCGGTGTGGGACCCGGCGCGCGGCGGCTACCCGGAGGTGACCACCGGCTCCAGCTACATCCAGGCCGTCGGCTGGGACGGCGGCCGCTGCCCGGTGGCGCGGACGCTGCTGTCGTACTCCCAGTCCTCGAACCCGAACTCGCCCCACCAGGCCGACCAGACCCGGCTGTTCTCCGGTGAGCGGTGGGTGACGTCGCGGTTCTGCGAGAAGGACATCCTCGGCTCGCCCGAGCTGAAGGTGGTCCGGGTGCGCGAGCGCTGAGCACCGCCCGCGGCCCGTCCGGTGGCGGCCCCACCGGACGGGCCCGGCGCGCGGCCGGTCAACCGGCCGATGCGCAAGAGTTTCTGATGTAGCGTCAGATTCGTCGCTTGGTACGACGGACATACTCCCGGGGACATCCGGACGGCTCGGCGGAAGGAACTCCCGTGACCGAAGACGCGGCGGACAGAGCGACCGGCAGGCTGACCCGGCGGCAGCTCGGCAGGGGGACGCTGGCCCTGGGCGGCGCCCTGGCCCTGGCACCGTTTCCCGCCGGACCGGCCGCCGCCGCGGAGCGGGCCGGGCGACCGACCCTCCGGCACGGCTCCGCCGAGCGGGCCGGGCTGCTGGACTCCCATCTGCGCCGGCTCGTCACCGACGCCGAAACGTTTCTCGGCCCCTCCCCCAGACATCCCTGGTACGCGGGCGCCGTCCTCCTCGCCGGCCGCGGCGGCACGGTGGCGCTGCACCGGCCGATCGGCATGGCGGTGCGCTACGCGGCGTACGACGAGCGCACCGACACCGGCGTCGAGTTCCCGGCCGAGCGGCAGCTCCCGATGGCCGAGGACACCGTCTTCGACCTCGCCTCCGTCTCCAAGCTGTTCACCTCGCTCCTCGCCGTGCAGCAGATCGAGCGCGGCGCCCTGGAACTGGAGGGCACGGTCGCCTCGTACCTCCCGGAGTTCGGGGCCGCGGGCAAGCAGGACATCACCGTGCGGCAGCTGCTCACCCACACCTCGGGGTTCCGCGCCTGGATCCCGCTGTACAACGCGCCGACGCGCGCGGAGAAGCTGCGGCTGATCTGGGACGAGGCACCGCTGAACCCGCCCGGCACCCGGTACCTCTACTCGGACCTCAACCTGATCACGCTCCAGCTCGTCCTGGAGAGCATCACCGGTCGCGGCCTGGACACCCTGCTCCACGACGAAATCACCGCTCCCCTCGGGATGCACCACACCCGTTACAACCCGCCCGCCTCCTGGAGACCGCGGATCGCGGCCACCGAGGACGCCCGCAAGCCCTGGTCGGGACTGGACCGGGGCCTGGTCTGGGGCGAGGTGCACGACGAGAACGCCCACTCGCTCGGCGGTGTCGCGGGCCACGCCGGAGTCTTCTCCACCGCGTGGGACCTGGCCGTACTCGCCCGGACCCTGCTCAACGGCGGGGTCTACGGGCGGACGCGCATCCTGCGGCCGGAGTCGGTGGAGCTGATGTTCACCGACTTCAACACCGCCTTCCCCGGCGACGAACACGGCCTCGGCTTCGAGCTGTACCAGCACTGGTACATGGGCGCCATGGCCACCCCGCGCACCGCCGGCCACACCGGGTTCACCGGCACCTCCCTGGTCCTCGACCCGACCACCGACTCCTTCCTGGTGGTGCTCGGCAACTCGGTGCATCCGGTGCGCACCTGGCGGTCCGGGTCGGCGCCCCGGGTCGCCGCCGCTAACAACCTGGCACGGGCCGTCCCGGTCCGCCCGGCGCGCGGACGGACCTCGTGGTTCGCCGGCATGGCGAGTCCGGCGGCGGCCACGCTCGCCCTGCCCGCGCTGGACACCTCCGGCGGCGGCGCCCGGCTGCGGTGCCTGCTGTGGTGGGACACCGAGCCGGGAGCGGACGGCCTCGTCCTGGAGTCCTCGGCCGACGGCGGCGGCAGCTGGCAGCCGGTGCCGTTCACCACGGTCCGGCCGGGCGAGCGGCCCGCGGACCATCCGTCCGGCACGGTCGGCGGCTGGTCGGGACGGGTCTGGCACCGGCTCACCGCGGACCTCCCGGCGGCCCCGGCCCTCACCCTGCGCTGGCGGTACACCACCGACCGGCTGTACGTCGGCCGCGGCGGCTACGTCGACGGGCTGCGCGTCGAGGCGGCCGGCACCGTCCTCTTCGACGAGGCCCGGCCCGCCGACGCCGCCCGGATCACCACGGCGGGCTGGTCGGCGTCCGCCGACTGAGGTCAGCCGCCCGGCAGCGGCTGCTCGGCCCAGATGGTCTTGCCGGTGCCGCTGGGCCGGCTGCCCCAGCGCCGGGTGAGCTGGGCGACCAGCAGCAGTCCGCGGCCGCCCTCGTCGAAGGTGCGGGCCCGGCGCAGATGCGGGGAGGTGTTGCTGGCGTCGGAGACCTCGCAGATCAGGGCGTGGTCGCGGATGAGCCGGAGCTGGATGGGGGCGCCGCCGTAGCGGATGGCGTTGGTGACCAGTTCGCTGGCGACGAGTTCGGTGACGAACGCGGCCTCCTCCAGTCCCCAGCGCTGAAGTTGCTCGGTGACGTGCTGCCGGGCGGTGGCGACCTCCGCCGGGTCGGCGGGCAGATCCCAGACGGCGAACTGGTCGGCGTCCAGGGCCCGGGTGCGGGCGACCAGCAGGGCCACGTCGTCGACGGGGGTGTCGGGGAGCAGCGACTTCAGCACGGTGTCGCACACCTCCTCCAGACTGTCGGCGGGTGCCGTCAGCGCGGCGCACAGGGCGGCCGTGCCCCGGTCGCCGTCGAGGTCGCGGGCCTCGACCAGGCCGTCGGTGTAGAGGGCCAGCAGGGCGCCCTCGGGCAGCTCCAGCTCGGTCGCCTCGAAGGGCAGGCCGCCGACGCCGAGCATGGGTCCTGCGGTCATCTCGACCACCTGGACGGTGCCGTCGGGCAGTCTCACGACCGGGGCGGGCTGTCCGGCGGCGGCCAGGGTGCAGCGCCGGACCACCGGGTCGTACACCGCGTACAGGCAGGTCGCCGCGATCTCGCCGGCCTCCGCGTGGCCGTCGCCGGCGAGATGGCCGACCAGGTCGTCGAGGTGGGTGAGGAGTTCGTCCGGCGGCAGGTCGACGTCGGCCAGCGTCCACACCGCCGTACGGAGCCGCCCCATGGTCACCGAGGCGTGGATGCCGTGACCGGCGACGTCCCCGACGACCAGCGCCACCCGGGAGCCGGACAGCGGGATGACGTCGAACCAGTCGCCGCCCGCGCCCGCCGGGGAGAGGGCCGGCAGATAGCGGGAGGCGCACTCGACCGCCGCCTGCCCGGCCACCCCCTGCGGCAGCAGACTGCGTTGTAGGGCGAGCGCGGTGGTGCGTTCCCGCGTGTAGCGGCGGGCGTTGTCCACGCACACGGCGGCACGGCCCACGAGTTCCCGCGCCACGAACACGTCGTCCGCGTCGAAGGGCTCGGGGTGTTCCGCGGTGAGATCGCGGACCAGGACGGCGACCCCCAGAGTGGTGTCCCGTGCGACCAGGGGTACGGCCAGCAGGGACAGCCCGGTGGCGTCGGATCCGGGGAGCCAGGTGGCGAGGGCGGGGTCCGCGGTGCCGGTGAGCACCGGCTCGCCGGTGGCGAGGGCGCGGGCGGGCGCCGACGCGGGCGGGTAGGAGTGGGCGGCGCCCACGTCCAGGTCGGTCCCGGCCCCACGCGCGCCCACGGAACGGTGGGCGACCCTCCGCAGCAGCGGGTCGGCGCCCAGCACTCCGGCGTCGGGCTCCTCGCCTTCCAGGACCGGTTCGAGCAGGTCGACGCCGGCGATGTCGGCGAGCCGGGGCACCGCCAGTTCGGCCAGCTCGCGGGCGGTGTGGAAGACGTCGAGTTCGGTGCCGAGGCAGGCGGCGGCCTCGTTCAGCATCTCCAGCCGCTGCCGGGCCCCGTGCTGCTCGCTGCTGTCGAACGCGGCGAGGGCGGTGCCGATCAGTTCGCCGGACGGTGCGCGCACCGGCCACATCTCGACGTTCCAGGCGTGCGTGCGCCGCCCGGACGGTGAGCGGGTCCGGCTCTGCTCGTACCGCACGGGCCTTCCGGTCTCCGCCACCCGCGCCAGGTGGTGCAGGAAGCCGTGGCCGTGCCCGGAGCGGGCTCCGAACTCCGCCGCCGTCTCGTTTCCGCGGACGGGGCGCATGCCGGTGTCGAAGAGGGACAGGGCCACGGGCGCCTGCCGGAACGCCAGTTCGCCCAGCGGCGGCTCGTGGTCGTCGGGCGCGGCGGTGATGACACAGCCCGCCGGCTCACCCCCGGCGCCGCCCAGCGGACAGGCCCACAGGGCCAGTTCCAGCCGCCGCCCGTCGCGGTGCCGTACCCCCACTACAGCGGTGCCCGCCCCGGCCAGCCGGTGCCGTACGGTGCCGGCGTCGCCGTCGACCAGGTCGGCGGCCGGGCGGCCGGTGACCTGCTCCGCGTCGTACCCGGTGAGACGGCGGGCGCCCTCGCTCCAGCCCGTGACCAGACCGTGCACGTCGACCACCGCCACGGCCTCACTCGCCGTGGCCGCCCGCACCTCGCCTCGCGGCGACGTCACCATGTCTCCGAGGATCGCGCGCTCCGCCACGGTCATCAAGCCGAGCGGACCATCACCGGGGTCGTCACGGCCTCGGGGCCCGGACGCCTGGCCAGACGTCACGGCCGCCGGGGGCCGACCGCTTCGACCGCCACCCGACCTACGCCCGGACGCATCCGCCGTCACCATCGCCTCTGGGGCCGACCACATCGACCTTCACCATGGCGGCCACCGTCACCGGGCCCGAAGATCAGCCGCCTCGCCCGGCGAGACAGCCGCCCCCATCACAACCACCCCATAGGCCGGACGGCCCAAGCCCCCGGCCCCCTCACTCACTCCCCCAACACCGCCATGGCCGCGTTGTGCCCCGGTACCCCGCTCACTCCGCCGCCGCGTACCGCGCCCGCGCCGCACAGGAGGACGTTGGGGTGGCCGGTTTCCACGCCCCAGCGGCCGGTGGTGTCGTGGGTGTGGGGCCAGGAGAGGTCGCGGTGGAAGATGTTGCCGCCGGGCAGGCGCAGGTCGCGTTCCAGGTCCAGCGGGGTCTTCGCCTCGATGCAGGGGCGGCCGTCGGCGTCCTCGGCCAGGCAGTCGGCGAGGGGTTCGGCGAGGTGGGTGTCGAGCTGGGCGAGGGTGAGTTTCAGCAGCTCGTCGCGGACGGCGTCGTGGTCGCGGGCGAAGAGCCGGGCGGGGGTGTGCAGGCCGAAGAGGGTCAGGGTCTGGTAGCCGCGGTCGGTGAGGCCGGGGGCGAGGATCGTCGGGTCGGTCAGGGAGTGGCAGTAGATCTCGGAGGGCGGGGCGGCGGGCAGCTCGCCGGCGGCGGCGCGGGCGTGGGCGTCGGCCAGCTGCCGGTAGCCCTCGGCGATGTGGAAGGTGCCGGCGAACGCCTCGCGCGGGTCGACGTCGGGGTCGCGCAGCCGGGGCAGTCGCTTGAGCAGCATGTTGACCTTCAGCTGGGCGCCCTCGGCGGGGTCGGGCGGGGTGCCGCCGGTGAGGGCCGCCAGCTCCTGCGGGGAGGCGTTGACCAGGACGTGCCGGGCGGCGGCGACACCCTCTCCGTCGGCCGTGCGGTAGGTGACCTCGGCGTTCGTGCCGTCGGTGGCGATGTGCAGCGCCTCGTGGCCGGTGGCGAGGACGGCGCCGGCGGCGCGCGCGGTGGCGGCCAGCGCGTCGGTGAGGGCGCCCATGCCGCCGACCGGGACGTCCCAGGCGCCGGTGCCGCCGCCGATGACGTGGTAGAGGAAGCAGCGGTTCTGGCGCAGCGAGGCGTCGTGGGCGTCGGCGAAGGTGCCGATCAGCGCGTCGGTGAGGACCACTCCGCGCACCAGGTCGTCCGCGAAGTGCTGCTCGACGGCGACGCCGATGGGCTCCTCGAAGAGCATCCGCCAGGCGTCCTCGTCGTCGACGCGGCGGCGCAGTTCGGCCCGGTCGGGCAGGGGTTCGGTGAGGGTGGGGAAGACCCGCTGGGCGACCCGGCCGGTCATGCCGTAGAACCGCTGCCAGGCGGCGTACTCGCGGTCGCCGCCGGTGAGCCGTGCGAAGGCCTCCCGGGTGCGCCGTTCGCCGCCGCCGACGAGCAGCCCGGTGGGGCGTCCGTCGCGTTCGACGGGGGTGTACGAGGAGACGGTGCGGGTCCGGACCCGGAAGTCCAGTCCGAGGTCCCGGACGATCTTCCGGGGCAGCAGGCTGACGAGGTAGGAGTAGCGCGAGAGCCGCGCGTCGACGCCGGTGAACGGGCGGGTGGAGACCGCGGCGCCCCCGGTGTGGTCGAGGCGTTCCAGGACCAGGACCGACCGGCCGGCGCGGGCCAGATAGGCGGCGGCGACCAGACCGTTGTGTCCGCCGCCGACGATGACGGCGTCGTAGGCGCGGGAGTGCGGGGGTGGGGGCATGGTCCTTCGTAACACGGGTGATCGACTCCCGCCAGATGCCCGTCCGGGCTGTGTTCGCCCGGTCGTCTCACGCCCTTTGGCCGCGCAGCGCCGCCGCTCTGCGGTACAGCTCCACCGCCTCGGGGCCGCGGCCGAGCTGTTCCAGGCAGTGCGCCTCGTCGTTGCGGCTGGTGAGGGTGTCGGGGTGGTCGGCGCCGAGGACGCGTTCGCGGACGGCGGCGACGGTGCGGTACTCGGCGAGGGCGTCCTGCCAGCGGCCGAGCCAGCCGAGGCCGACGGCGACCTCGCGGCGGCTCACCAGGGTGTCCGGGTGGTCGGGGCCGAGGACCCGCTCGCGGATCGCGCACACGTCGCGGGCCTCGGCCAGGGCCTCCTCCCAGCGGTCCAGGCGGCCGAGGTTGACGCCGAGGCCGTGGCGGGCGCGCAGGGTCTCGGGGTGGGCCGGGCCGTACACGCGCAGACGGTCCTCGACGAGGCCGCGGTACAGCCGCAGCGCCTCGACGCTGCGGCCGAGCCGGCCGAGGCTGATGCCCACCTCGTGGCGGGCGGCGAGGGTGTCGGGGTGGTCGGCGCCGAGGACCCGGGCGCGTGCCTCGGCGACCTCCCGGTAGGTGTGCAGCGCGTCCGCCCAGCGGCCGAGCTGTCCGAGCGCGTAGGCGACCTCGTAGCGGCTGACGAGGGTGTCGGGGTGGTCGGGGCCGAGCACCCGGGCACGGTCCCCGGCGACCCGGCAGGCCATCCGGTAGGAGTCCTCCAGGCGGCCCAGCCGGCCGAGGTTGAAGGCGAGGTTGTGGCGGCAGCGCAGGGTGTCGGGGTGGTCGGGGCCCATGGTGCGTTCGCGGGCGGCGAGCACCGCCGTGTACACCCGGTCGGCGTCGAGCGCCCGGCCCAGCTGGCCGAGCACGTACGCCATCTCCTGCCGGGCGGCCAGGGTCTGCGGGTGGTCGGCGCCGAGCTGCCGGGTCCGCACCCGCGCCACCTGGGTGTACTCGCGCAGCGCGTCGGCGGGGCGGCCGGTGCGGCTGAGGGCGAAGGCGACCTGGTGCCGGCTGTCGAGGGTGTCGGGGTGCTCCGGGCCGAGCAGGTGCTCCCGTTCCGCGGCGACCGCCCGGTGCACCTCCTCGGCCTCCGCCCAGCGGCCGAGCCGGCCGAGGCTGAGGGCCGCGTTGTGGCGCCCGGCCAGGGTGGCCAGCACCTCGGGTGCCGGTACGGGCGGCCGCTGCGGTTCGGGCTGCCGCACCGGGCCGGTGACGGGGCGGGCGGTCCAGGCGCCGGTGAGGCCGGCCGAGGCGTCCGGGGGTGTGCTGCGTGGTCCGGGGCCGGTCGCCTTGTGGCCGGTGGTCATCCCGCGGGTCCAGGAGGGCAGCCGCGGCTCGGGGAACGGCATGGCTCCGGCGGCTGGCACGTAGGAGGGGGTGTCCCGGGCCGCGCTGATCCGCCGTCCCACCTCGCGGGCGTCGGCGGGCCGCTCGTCGGGCAGTTTGGCGAGCAGGTCGAGGATGATCCGCTCCAGGTAGGCGGGCAGGTCGGGGCGGTGGCCGCGGGGCGGCCGGGGTGGGGTGTCCCGGTGGCCGACGAGGATCGCCCAGGCGTCGTCGAGGTCGAACGGCGGTACGCCGGTGGCGATCTCGTAGAGCACGCAGCCGAGCGAGTACAGGTCGCTGCGCTGGTCGACGCCGTCCCCGCCGATCTGCTCCGGCGACATGTAGTGCGGGGTGCCCATGGCGATGCCGGTGCCGGTCAGCCGGGAGGTGAAGCCGATGTCGTGGCCGAGACGGGCGATGCCGAAGTCGCAGATCTTCACGGTGCCGTCGGTCAGCCGCACGATGTTGGCGGGTTTCAGGTCCCGGTGGACGATGCCCTGCTGGTGGGTGTAGGCGAGCGCGGCGGACACCTGGTCGGCGATGTCGACGACCTCGTCGACCGGCAGCGGATGGTGTCTGTTGTCCTCCAGCAGCTCGCTGAGGTTGCGGCCCTGGAGCAGTTCCATGACGAGGAAGAGCACGCCGTCGGACTCGCCGAAGTCGTGCACGACGGTCACCCCGCGGTGCTGGAGCGCCGCCGCCACTCTCGCCTCGCGCCGGAACCGCTCGCGCAGCACCCGGGTGAACGCGTGGTCGTGCTGCGGGCCGAGCGGCTTGAGGCATTTGACGGCGACCTGACGTCCCAGTGACTCGTCGCGCGCCCGCCACACCTCGCCCATGCCGCCGCGCCCGATCAGGTCCAGCAGCCGGTAGCGGCCCTGGATCAGCCTGGTCTCCCCCATCGCGTACCGTCGCCCCCGTCGGTGGTCCGCCGCGCCTTCCCCCTCGCTCGTCCAGTATGGCGGGCTATCGACCGACTTTGTACGGCGCCGGGCGCGAGCCCGGGCCGAGCCTCTCCATCGCCCGCACGATGTGTTTGGGCGGCAGTTGCCAGCGCAGACGTGCGGGAACGGCGCGCAGGGCGGTGCCGGTGAGGCGAAGCCGCCGGGTGACCGTGGCGGGTGCGGAGGCCGGTCTGCCGTAGAGCGTGTGGGCGTACGGGGGCAGGGAGTCGTACGCCAGTTGTGCCACGCGCCGCCACAGCACCTCGCGCGCCGGTATGAGCAGCGGGTGTGTCGGGGGGTGGCGCAGGAAGTCGTCCACCACGCGTGCCTCGGGGCCGGCGGCAAGTTCGGGGCGGACGCGCTCGAAGTAGGCCGCCAGTTCCGCGCGGTCGCCGGGGACGTCGGCGGGGTCGAGGCCGACCAGGCGGGCGCTGGTGCGGTGCTCGGCGATGTAGCGGTCGGCCGCGTCGTCGGTCATGGGGTGGCCGGAGCGCCGCAGCACGTGCAGATAGGAGTCGATCTCGGCGCAGTGCACCCAGCGCAGCAGGGCCGGTTCGCCGATGCCGTAGCGCTCGCCGGTGTCCGGGTCGGTCGCGGACAGCAGGCTGTGGATCTTGCGGACCCGGGCGCCGGCCTTCTCGGCGGCGCCGGTGGTGTCGTACGTCGTGGTGCCGACGAAGTCGGCGGTGCGCAGGAGTCTGCCCCAGGCGTCGCGGCGGAAGTCGGAGTTCTGCAGGACGCCGCGGACCGAGCGCGGGTGCAGGGCCTGGAGGTAGAGGGCGCGGATGCCGGCGATCCACATCATCGGGTCGCCGTGCAGCTGCCAGGTCACCGAGCGCGGTCCGAAGAGTCCGGGATCGGCTGTCCGAGAGGCCGTCATGTGCGGAGGCTAGCGCCGCACCCGCGGCCTGCCCAGACGGCCGTTCGGTCCCGGTCAGTCCAGGGAGCCGAGGAAGTCGGTGCAGGCGCGTGCGCAGGCGCGGCAGGCCTGGGCGGCCTCCTCGGCGCCGGGCCGGGCGTCGAAGACGTGCGCGGCCTCCAGGCAGACGGTCCGGCACCACTCCAGCTGGACGCGCAGTCCGGACTCGTCGAGCTGGCTCTGCTCGGCCAGCATCCGGCAGGTGGCGTCGCACACCTCGGCGCACATGATGCCCTTGCGCCGGACGAGTTCCTGTTCGGCGGTGCCGTCGGGGTCCACCAGGCTCGCGCGCAGGGCGCAGGCCCGCGCGCACTCCGTGCACGCCTGCGCGCAGACGAACCGGTCCTCCAGGAACCGGATGAGTTCCGCTTGCGATGGCGTCGAAGTCACACCGCGCGGGTAGCCGCCGCGCGGCTCGTCAAACACCCGGCGGGCCCGGAACCGGCCGGTTTCCGCCCGGCGCACGGCCGGTTCTCCACCCCTCGGGCCGGGCACTCGGCCCGCGCGGCCCGGCACTGCCGGAGGAGGTGGGCGACGTGCCCGGACGAGAGGAACTGCCGTCGACGCTGGAGCGCTCGCCGCGGGACGCCCAGCGCACCTGGATCAAGGCGCACGACTCCGCGGTCGAGCAGTACGGCGAGGGTGAGCGGGCGCATCGCGTCGCCTACGGCGCGCTGAAGCACTCGTACGAGAAGGTCGGCGACCACTGGGAGCGCAAGGAGGGCGGTCGCAGGGGTCCCTCGGACCCGCGGTCGGCGCGACCGCGGCAGCTCGGCGGGCGCAGCGGCGAGGGCGTCGACGAACACGCCTCGAAGCGGCATCTGTACGAGGTGGCGAAGCGGCTGGAGGTGGCCGGCCGGTCCCGGATGTCCAGGGCCGAGCTGCTGGACGCGATACGCAGGGCCAACCGGTCCGCAACCCGGGAGGCCCGCTCCCGGTGACCCGGTTCATGGGCGATTTGCGGGGTATTCACACCGTATGACTCGTATGAGTACCGCAACGATGCAGCTGGCCGAGCCGAGCGGGCTGCTCAGCATCGGGATGTTCGTGGTCGGTATCGCCGTGGTGGCCCTGCTGCTCGGCGGATTCTGGCTCGGCACGCGTATCAGGCTCCGTGAGTCGCCGCGTCCGCGGCCCGAGGAGCAACCGCACCTGCCGCCGGGCGGCGCGGTGCACGAGGTCAGGGAGAGCCGGGAACCCCTCGACGTCCCCAAGGTGCCGAAGGGCGGCCGCCCGCTCCTGCCGCACGAGATGGGCAGCTTCGGCAACAGCGGGACCCGCCCCGGTCCGGAACAGTCGCGGCCCCGCTGGTCCAAGGGCAGCAGCGGCTCCTGGGGCGGCGGCGGACCCGGCGCCCACTGATCGCCCGGCACACGCACGGAGGTGAGATCCATGGCCGAGTCCGGCCGTGACGCCCTTCCCCTGCCCGACTACGACCATCTGCCCCTGGGCGGACTGGAGAGCCGGGTGCGCTCCCTGAGCGCGTCGCAGGTGGAGGAGCTGATCGCCTACGAGCGGACGCACGCCGACCGGCTTCCGGTGACCGAGCTCCTGAGCGCCCGCCTGGACCAGCTGCACGGGGGCGCCTCACCGACCTCCGGCGATCCGTCGGCCATCCGTCCCGAGCAGGGCCAGGGCCGCTCCGGGTCCTCCGTGTCACCGGCGACCTCGGCCCACCCGCTCAGCCCTCCGCCGCACGGCACCCCGGACCAGCGCGGCAAGCCGAAGGGCGACCGGATGTAGTCCGCTCCTGGACGGCCCGACCGGTGCGCGGGACCTCGTACGGGGTCCCGCGCACCGGCGTGTCGCGATGGGAGCGGCGTGGTGCGGCCGGGCCGCCGCCGCGGGATCGCGGTTGGCGGGGCCCGGTTCGCGGGGCCCGGTTCGGCCGGACGGGTGGTCCGGTTGGGCCGGGCGCGCTCAGGGGGTGCGGCGGGCGTCGTCGAGACCGCTCACCCGGGCCACGTTCCCGCGGTCGTCGGCGTCCTCGCTCGGTGTGCCCGCGAACCAGGCGTCGAGGATCTCCTTCAGCAGCGGCCCGGACGTCAGCCGCAGGCTCAGCGCCAGCACGTTCGCGTCGTTCCAGCGGCGGGCGCCGTCGGCGGTGTAGGCGTCCGTGCACAGGGCGGCCCGGACGCCGGGCACCTTGTTCGCGGCGATGGACGCGCCGGTGCCGGTCCAGCAGCAGACCACCGCCTGGTCCGCCGTACCGTCGGCCACCTCCTGGGCGGCCGCTGCCGAGCAGACCGCCCACTGAGGGTCGTCGCCGGGCCGCAGCGCACCGTGCGCGGCCACCTCGTGGCCCCGCTCGCGCAGTTCGGCGAGCAGGAGGCGGGCGACGGGTTCGTCCATGTCGGAGGAGACGGAGATCCGCATGCCGAGGAGGTTACTCCGGCGTCCGGCCCATCGAACCGCTCGGGCCGGCGGGCCTCCTTTCGGGTCCGCGCCTCAGCCGGTGAAGGCCTGGTCGCTGTCGCGGTGTGCGCCCCAGCCGTGCCAGCGCTCCACCTCGATCCACGCGCTGACTCGGGTGCGCACCCGGTCCGGGTAGGGCTTGCCGGTGTAGTGGCGGGCGATGCGGTCGGCGTCGGTCAGGCCGTCGTCCGCGTACATCTCGCCGACGCGGCCGATGAGCGTGACGTGGGTGTACCAGTCGTCGCCGTCGAGGACGGTGAGGGTGACGTGCGGGTCCCGGCGCAGGTGCCTGAGGCGGACCCGGCCCTCGTCCAGGGTGATCAGCGCCCGGCCGTCCTCCCACAGGTACCAGGTGGGCGTGGACACCGGTCGGCCGTCGGAGCGCAGGGTGGCCATGACCGCCGGGTTGGGGCGGCGCAGCAGTTCCTGGGCGTCCGGGGGCAGCGGGGGCTTGGACATCGGTGGTTCCTTCCGGTGCGGGGTCAGGCGTCGGGCTGCTCGTCGAAGCTGGCGAAGTACGCGGCGGCCATGTCCTCGTCGGCGTGGCCCTGGGCGGCGGCGCGCTCCAGCCGGGCGGCGCCCGCGGCGGCCACGTCCAGACGGACGCCGTACCGGGCGCCGGCCTCGACGATGAGCCGGGCGTCCTTGGCGGCGGTGCCGACGGCGAACTGCGGCGGAGTGAGCCGGTCCTCCAGGATCAGCTCGGACTTGGCGTGCAGGTACCCCATGTCGAGCGGTCCGCCCGCGATCGCGTCGAAGAAGTCCCGCGGGTCCACGCCGAGCGCCTTCGCCAGCGCCAGGGCCTCGCCGGCCGCGTTGGTGGCGGCGATGACCCAGCTGTTGGCGACCAGTTTCAGCCGGGTCGCGGTGGCCGCGGCGCCGTCCTCGCCGGTCCACACGGTGCGGGCGCCGACCGCGTCGAAGACCGGCGTGACCGTGGCCCGGCCCTCCGCGGGACCGGCGGCCAGGACGAGGAGCCGGCCGGCCTCGGCGGGTGCGCGGGTGCCGAGCACCGGGGCGTCGTAGAGGAGCAGGCCGTGCTCGCGGGCGAAGGCGGCCAGGTCGGCCATGGCCTCCAGGCCGGCGGTGGTCGACTGCACCCAGGCGGTGCCGGGGCGCAGGGCGGGCGCGGCCTGCCGCATGACGTCCAGGGCTGCCGGGCCGTCGTGGAGCATGGTCAGGACGACATCGGCGCCCTCGACCGCCTCGGCGGGGCCTGCGGCGATGTGCGCGCCGTCGGCGGCGAGCGGTTCGGCCTTGGCGCGGCTGCGGTTCCAGGCGCGGACGGTGTGTCCGGCCCGCGCGAGGTTGCGGGCCATCGCGGCGCCCATGATGCCGGTGCCGAGGACGCTCACGGTGAGCTGGTCGGTCATGACGTCAACACTTCCTCATCCATGCGGGGTGACGGGTGCGCTGGCCTGCTGATCACCCGGTCCGCCGCGCTCGCCAGTCGGGCGTCGTGCGTGACGCCCGATCCGACCCTGCCACCTTCCGGGGGTGCCGCGCGCGGCAGGGTGCGGGCGGGGCCTCGGCGGGTCAGGCGGGCGGGGTGCCGGAGGCGGCGCGGATCAGGCCGTCCAGCCGGGCCCGGTGGCCGCTGAGCATCGGGTTCGGGGGCTGCCGGGCGAGTTCCGCGGCGGCCGGCCGATCTGCGTGTCCTGGGCCAGGACGCGCACCCGGCCGCCGGGCAGGTCCTCCTGTGCGAGGAGCACCTGGCCGCCGGCCGGCGCCGCCGCACGAGCCGCCGGAACCGCCGCTGAACACCCTGTTCCTCGGGCAGCGCCCGGCGCGGAGGCCGGTCCGGACGTGCTGCGCGTCCGCGGCCACCTGCGTCACGCCGCCCGGCGATGATGACGGGCGGTGCCGGCACACCGCTCAGTCCGGCAGCACCAGCCGCCCCGTCTCCCCCGGCTGGAGGCGTACCGCGCGGTCCGGGAGGCGGACGTCGATCGGGTTGGCGTCGGAGGACGGCAGAGTGATCTCCAGCCGGGAGTGGCGCAGCCGCAGCCGGACGCCCCAGTTGCCCTGGTAGCGCAGCGAGAAGCCGTAGCTGGACAGTTCGGGCAGCGGGACGGGGTCGAGCCAGAGGGCGCCCTGGCGGGTGGCGAGGCCGGTGAGGCCGCGCTGGACGAGGTCGAGGGTGCCGGCCATCGCGCCGAGGTGGATGCCCTCGCCGGTGGTGCCGCCCTGCACGTCGGCGATGTCGCCGCGCAGCGCCTCCTGGCAGAACTGCCAGGCCTCGGCGCGCCGGGCGCGGGCCAGCACCCAGCCGTGCACGAGTCCGCTGAGGGTGGAGCCGTGGCTGGTGCGGTGCAGGTAGTAGTCGACGGTGCGGTGCCAGGTCTCGTCGTCCAGGCGCAGCCCCAGCCGGTCGAAGAGGTTGCGGAGTTCGGGCGGTGAGAAGAGGTAGCCGAGCATGAGGACGTCGGCCTGTTTGGAGGCCTGGTAGCGGTTGACGGTGTCGTCCTCGGCCTCCAGGATCCGGTCGAGGCGCCGGATGTCGCCGTAGCGGGCCCGGTAGCCGTGCCAGTCGAGTTCGGCCAGCTCGCCGTAGCCCTCGAACTGGCTGATGACCCCGTTGTGGAACGGCACGTGCAGGGTGCGGGACACCTCCTGCCAGCGCTCGGTCTCGTGGCGGTCGAGGCCGGTGCGCTCGGTGAGTTCCCGGCGGCGCGGCTCGGGCAGGTCGGCCAGCACTTCGAGGGTGCGGCTGAGCACCCAGGCGGCCATGACGTTGGTGTACGCGTTGTCGTCGAGGCCGGGTCCGCTCGCGTCCGGGTAGGCGTCGTGGTACTCGTCGGGCCCCACCACCCCTTTGATGCGGTGCCGTCCGAGACGCTCGTCCCAGGTGGCGGCGTCGGCCCAGAACCGGGAGATCTGGAGCAGCATCTCGGCGCCCTTGGCCTGGAGGAACTCGATGTCCCCGCTGGCCTCGCAGTACTCCCAGACGTTGTAGGCGATCGCCGAGCCGACGTGGTACTGGAGGTGCGAGTGGTCGGGCAGCCAGCGCCCGGAGCGCGGGTTCAGGTGCAGTTGCTGGGTCTCCTCGCGGCCGTCGCTGCCGCTCTGCCACGGGTACATCGCGCCGCGGCGGCCCGCGTCCCGGGCGGCGGTGCAGGCCTGTTCCAGGCGCCGGTGCCGGTAGTGCAGCAGGGCCCTGGAGACCTCGGGGAAGCGCAGGTTGAGGTACGGCAGCACGAACAGCTCGTCCCAGAAGACGTGCCCGCGGTAGGCCTCGCCGTGCAGCCCGCGGGCCGGGACGCCGACGTCGAGGTCGGCGGTGTGCGGCGACAGGGTCTGCAGCACATGGAACAGGTGCAGGCGCAGGATGCGGCCCGCCTCCCCCGGCACGTCCAGGTCGCCGCGCCGCCACAGCTGGTGCCAGGCGGTGTGGTGGGCGGCCAGCAGCTCGTCGAAGCCGGGCGCGCGGCCGACCCGGGCGATCGCGGCGTGCAGCGGGTCGCTGATGGCGGGGTCGCGCGAGGTGTGCAGGGCGACGGTCTTGTCGACGACGGCCGGGACGCCGGGCGTCAGATACAGCCGGGTCCGCTGGGTGGTGCGCGGGCGGGAGTGGCGGGCGGTGACGGGCCCCTCGGCGGTGAGCCGGGAGGCCATGCCGATGCGGATGTCGGAGGTGCTGGTGCGGCAGCGCAGCCAGACGGTGTCTCCGGCGGCGGTGCCGGTGTGCCCGTGGACGAGGTGGTGGCCGTCCAGGTCGCGGTAGCGGGGCACGCCCGCGTTGGTGACGCCGGCGTCGAGGGCGGCCTCGACATGGAGTTCGCCGCCGAAGCCCTCGGCGGTGAACTCGGTGCGCAGCGCGGCCAGGTGCGGGTCGCCCATGTGCACCAGGCGCTGCTGGCGCACCGTCAGCGAGCGTCTGTTACCGAGGCCGTAGCGGGTACGGCGTTCGAGGACGCCCGCGTCCAGGTGCAGCGTCTGGTGGTGTTCCAGCACCTCTGCGGTGTCGGGGCTGAACCAGGCCCGGCCGCCGAGCCGGAACCGCAGCGGCAGCCAGTTCGGCAGGTTCACCATGTCCTCGTTCTCGACCATGCGGCCGGAGACGTTGGAGGTGAGCCGGTTGTAGCAGCCCGCCACATAGGTGCCCGGGTAGTGCACGTCGTCCGCGGCGCACTCCGGGAGCGCGCCGCGGGTCGCGAAGTAGCCGTTGCCGAGCGTGCACAGCGACTCCCGCAGTCGCTCGTCGGCGGGCTCGTAGCCCTCGTACGTCCAGGTCCAGCCCGTCACTTCGGTGCTCCTCCCGCGTGCGGCGCGCCGGCCCGCGGGGTGCGAGGGGCCGGCGCCGTGCCGCAGCAGTCTCTCCCCGGGAGCGGGTCGGGCCGTGCGGTCCACGCCGGTCACGGGGTGAAGCGGTGGATTCCCGGGCGGGTCAGCAGGGCGCGGCGGTGCCCGCGGCGTCGCGGCGGAGCACGGTGACCCGGCGGAAGTTGCAGCCGCCGGGTGGCAGATCCTCGGGGGCCGGGCCGCCCTGGTGGGCCTTGAGAGCCATGCTCACCAGGCTCTGCAGCAGGTCGACGTCCGTGTCGCAGTCCAGGTGGACGGTCACCCACCGGGAGCCGGGCACGAGGCGGATCGCCGTCGACTCCCCGAGGTCGGCGGCGAAGCGCCGCAGGGCCCGGCTGGTGAGGTGGAGGTCCACGTCGTGGTCGGAGTGGAAGTGGGCTATCTCGCTGTGGGCGGTGCGAAGTGCCCGCCCCGTGCCGCAACTGGCGGGCCCCGCCGTGAGGTCGGGCCAGGCCTCCAGTTGCTCCAGGGCGCGCTGGGCCAGAGTCATGGCCCCATCGTCACCCCCTCACCGCGCTGACACCAGAGGTTGAGCGTTTCGTAACCCAGGCGTGAGGTGGGGTCAGGCGGGCAGCCGCCGTTCCGGTGCCGGTTCCCGGCGCGCGGCCAGCGCGCTGAGGTGCGCCTGGACGTACGGCACGGCGACGGTGGGGAGTTCACCGTCCACGAACGCCGGCTGCACGTTCACCTCGAACACCACTCCGCCGTGTTCGATCGCGAGGTCGACCCCGGCGAACGGCAGTCCGACCGAGGCGGTCGCGGCGACGGCGAGCCGGGTGAGGGACGCGGGCAGGTCGGCGGTGGCGATGGGGACGGGGGTGGCGCCCTGGCAGGTGTTGCAGGGGGTGTCGACCTCGGGCTGGATGTGTTCGCGGGCGTGGATGACCCGGCCGTGCAGGACGAAGACCCGGAACTGGTGGCGGCGGCCGTCGGGGCGGAAGTTGCCGGCGTCCCGGGAGAGCAGCCAGTCGGTGCCGCTCTCGGCGTAGTAGGCGGCCGCCCGTTCCAGCCGCTCCTCGGTGGTGATGTGGAAGGCGTCGTCGCCGCCGGTGCCGACGACGGGCCGGGCCCAGGTGTCACGGCCGAGCTTGTCGAAGGCGGCGGCCGCCTCGTGCGGGGCCGGCCGGGACAGCACGATGGTCTCCATGTGGGCGATGCCGTCGCGGCGGAAGCGCTCCACGGTGCGGTCCTTCTCGGTCGCCGTGTCCCAGGCGGCCGTTCCGGTGCCGAGGGTGACGACGTCGTGCTGCTCCAGCAGGCGCTGGAAACCGGCGAGGGAGCGGCGGCGGTGCGGCGGGATCTCGTAGAGCACGACGATGTCGGGCACCACGTCCAGCCGCTCCTCGGGCACCCGCAGCCGTAACCGGTCGCCGGCGCGGGCGGCGCTGCCGGATCCGCCGTCGGCGAAGTGCCGGGAGTCGATCCGGACCGGCGGGACGCCGGTGAGCAGTTCGGCGGCGCGGGCGAGGTAGTCGGCGCAGCCCTCGGGTGAGGTGGGGTCGGCGATCAGGGCGATACAGGGTCGGGACACGGCTGCCTCCAGTGGTTCTCCAAGCGCACGGTGCCGCGCGCACTCGGTCGCGCGGTCCGAGCGAACTCACGGGGTGGTGTCTGGTGCGCGGGCGGTCGTCGGCCCGTCGCAGGCGGCTCCCCCGGCCGTGTCGAACGGCCGGTGCGAAGCCGTGGCGCCACACTGTAGGCGCCCGGCGGACGGCCGGGACAGGGCGCATGCGTCGGCGGGCCACTGCTCCGGCCCCTGCGCCGTCCGCCCCCGAGCGTGCGCCGTCCCACGCCTTGCGGCGGGTCAGGGCCGGGGCGCCGGTCCGGTGCTGCGGCGCACGACGAGTTCCACCGGCACGACGGGGTCGACGCGGGGTTCGTCGACGCCGTCGACCCGGTCCAGCAGCAGCCGCAGCGCGCGGCGGCCGATCTCCGCGAAGTCGGTGCGTACGGTGGTCAGCGGGGGCAGCAGATGGGCGGCCTCGGGGATGTCGTCGTAGCCGACCACGCTGACGTCGTCGGGGACGCGGCGGCCGGCCTCGTGCAGGGCGCGCAGCAGGCCGAGGGCCATCTGGTCGTTGGAGGCGAACACCGCGGTGACCTCCGGCCGTTCGGCGAGGCGGCGGCCGAGGTCGTGGCCGGAGTCGGCGCTCCAGTCGCCGACGAGGGGTTCGGGCACCTCGGCGCCGGCCTCGGTCAGGGTGGTGCGCCAGCCCTCCAGCCGGACCTCCGCGGAGGTCCATCCGGTGGGTCCGGCGATGTGGTGGACGGTGGTGTGGCCGAGGTCCAGCAGATGTTCGGTGGCGGCCCGCGCGCCCGCCCGTGAGTCGGCGGTGACGAGCGGGGTGCGGCCGCCGAGGTCGTTCTCCAGGACCACCATGGGGGTGTCGAGGCGGGCCTCGGCGAGGGCGTTGCCGATCCGGCGCTGCGGGGCGATGGCGATGACGCCGTCGGCGCCCTCGGCGGACAGCGTGTCCAGGGCGCGGACGACGGTGTCGTGGTCGTCGGTGTCCAGGGCGATGGAGACGACCAGGTAACCGGCGTGCCGGGCGGCGGTGTCGACGGCGGTGAGAATGGCGGCGGGACCGTAGCGGGCGGCGTCGAAGGAGATCACGCCGAGCATCCGGGTGCGTCCGCTGGCCAGCGAGCGGGCGCTGCGGCTGGGGCGGTAGCCGAGGGTGCGCATGGCCTCGACGACGGCGGCGCGGGTCTGCGCGCGGACCGCCGGATGGTCGTTGAGGACGCGGGAGACGGTCTGCTTGGACACTCCGGCGAGCCGGGCGACGTCGTCCATGACGGGGCGGGCGCCGGCGAAGCTGCGCCGGCTGCGCCCGGGCCGGGCCGGGCCGTCGGCGGTGCTGCGGGTCATGGCGCGTTCTCGTCCTTCGGCCTCGGGTCGGAGCGGCGGGATGCGCGTCCCGCCCGGCGGATCCACAGGATAGGCCGGGCGGAGACGGGGCGCCCCGGCCGGTGCGCGGGGTGTCGTCAGGGCTGCTCCGGGCCGAGGTCGGGGGTGTCGGTGAGCCGGGCGCGGTGGGTGGTGGTGGCGTGCAGTTCGAGCAGGACCAGTTCGTTGGCGCCGGGGCGCAGCACGGGGGCGGGGACGTACAGGGTGCGCTGGGGGCCGCGGTTCCAGTAGCGGCCGAGGTGGAAGCCGTTGATCCAGGCCTGGCCCTTGGTCCAGCCGGGCAGGGCGAGGAAGGCGTCGGCGGGTTCGGCGATCTCGAAGGTGCCGTGGTGGAAGGCGGGTCCGGCGACGGGGCCGGTCCCGAAGGGCAGTCCGTCGAGGCCGGTGAGGGGCAGCGGGTGGCAGTCCCAGCCGTCGAGGGCGGTGCCGTCGAAGGCGACCGGGCCGAGCAGCCCCTTGGGCGCGCCGATGCGGGGGCCGTAGTTGACGCCGCCCATGTTCTCGACCAGCACCTCCAGGGTGGCGCCGGGGCGGGGCACGCGCACGGGCAGGGTCTCCTCGTGGCGTTCGCGTTCCAGTACGCCGGCGGGGGCGCCGTCCAGGAAGACCTGGGCGCGGTCGCCGACGCCGCCGGTGAAGTGCAGGATGCCGTCGCCGGCCGAGGGGACGGTGGTGCGGTAGAGGACGTAGCCGGCGCGCAGGCCCAGCTCGTGCAGGGTGAGCGGGGCACCGGTGGCGCGCACGGGCTCGGTGCGGGTGGCCGCGTACGGCAGCAGGGCGGCCCGCCGGTCCAGTGTCACGTCGGCCGGGGCGAGTTTGCGGCTCGGGGCGGGCACGGGTTCGGCGGGGACCGGGGCGTGCCGGGCGATGACCTCGCGGAAGGTGTGGTACTTGGGGCCGGGGTCGCCGTGCTCGGTGAGCGGGGCGTCGTAGTCGTAGGAGGTGACGACCGGGGCGTAGGCGTGGTCGTGGTTGGCGCCGTTGGTGAAGCCGAAGTTGGTGCCGCCGTGGAACATGTAGATGTTGACCGAGGCGCCGGCCGCGAGCAGCCGGTCGAGGTCGGCGGCGGCGTCGTCGCCGCTGCGGGTGTGGTGCGGCTCGCCCCAGTGGTCGAACCAGCCGATCCAGAACTCGGTGCACATCAGCGGGCCTTCGCTCTGGTGGGCGCGCAGCCGCCTCAGGTTGTCCTCGATCCGGCTGCCGAAGGTGCCGGTGGCGAGGGTGCCGGGCAGGCTGCCGGCCGCGAGGTGCTCGGGCTTGGCCTGGTCGCAGGTGAACAGCAGCTCCTCGACGCCGCGTGAGCGGAACGCCTGGTGCAGGTGGCCGAGGTAGGCGGTGTCGTCGCCGTAGGCGCCGTACTCGTTCTCCACCTGCACGGCGACGACCGGGCCGCCGGCCGACGCCATGTGCGGCAGCAGCGGGGGCAGCAGCAGGTCGAGGTAGCGGTCGACGGGGCCGGTGAAGCGCGGGTCGCTGCTGCGCAGCCGGATGTCCGGGTCGGCGGTGAGCCAGGAGGGCAGGCCGCCGCCGTCCCATTCGGCGCAGATGAACGGTCCGGGGCGGAGCAGCACATGGAGGCCCTCGGCCTGGGCGAGGGCCAGGTAGCGGGGCAGGTCGAGGATGCCGTCGAGGACGACGGGGCCGTCGGGGTCGGGCTGGTGCAGGTTCCAGGGGACGTAGGTCTCCACCGTGTTCAGGCCCATCAGGCGGGCCTTGCGCAGCCGGTCGGCCCACAGCTCGGGGTGGATCCGGAAGTAGTGCATCGCGCCGGAGATGATCCGCAGCGGTTCCCCGCGCAGCAGGAATCCGTCGGTGGTCGTGGTCAGGGCGGGCATGGGCGGTCCCTTCGGCGGAGGCGGGCACGGGAGTCGGCGGGAGCGGAGGCGGGGGGCGTGGAGGCGGGGGGCGTGGAGGCGGGGGCACGGAGGCGGCAGGCGTGGAGTGGAGGGCGCGGAAGCGGCGGACGCGGAGGCGGGGGCACGGAGGCGGCGGGCATGAATGTTACCGGTAACATTACCGGCGTCAAGATCTCCCACACGGTCTCGGGCAAGCGCTTTCCAGTCAGCTCCCGTACGGCCTCCGCTGCCCCGAACGGGCCAGCGCGGGCAGCGGCGCGGCGGTGAGGGGGTACGCATAGCGCACCCGTCCCGAGCGAGGAGACCGAACGTGCAGCCCACGAACCAGCCCTACGGTCCGCAGCAGACGCCGTACGGCGGTGGCCCCGCCACGGACGCCCCGCCGCCCGCGCCCCGGCTCGACATCACCCGGCTGTGGGCCGGCGGAGTGATGACCGCCGGGGTCGCCGGGCTCACCGCCGTGGCCGCAGTGACGGTGGTGCGCGGCGCGCTGGGCTTCCAGGTGTTCACGCCGGAGGGCGACACCTCGGCCGGGGGCCTGTCGCCGGGGCTGCTGGCGTGCGGCACGGCGGTGGTCGCGCTGGTGGCGACCGGGCTGCTGCATCTGCTGATCCTCACCACGCCGCGCCCCGCCCGGTACCTCGGCTGGATCATCACCCTCGTCACCGCGGCCCTGGTGCTGCTGCCGTTCCGGACGGGCGGCGCGCTGGAGCCCAAGGTGGGCACCGGCGTGGTGTATCTGGCGATCGGCGCCGCCCTCGGATCGCTGCTGTCGGCGGTCGGCCGGGGGGCCACGCGACGGAGCCTCTGACGCGGGGCCTGGTCCGGCGGCCCTCGCGTTCGCCGGGCCGTGGCCGGCTCGGACCGCGGCACCGAGAGGCGTCAGGCCGTGCGCGACCGCCCGGCGGCCACTACGGTGCTGTCCAGGTGTTCGAGCCCGGGGACGTGTGAGCGCGCCCGGTCGAGCGGGGAGACGCCATGGCCGACGACAAGGCGGCGAAGCTGCCGCGCAAGACGTACGAGAAGGAGATGCTGCGCCTGCAAGCGGAGTTGGTGAAACTCCAGGAGTGGGTGCGGGCGGAGGGCGCGCGGCTCGTCGTGGTCTTCGAAGGACGGGACGCGGCGGGCAAGGGCGGCACCATCCAGCGGGTCACGGAGCATCTGAATCCGCGTGTCGCGCGGATCGCCGCGCTGCCCAAGCCCACCGAGCGGCAGCGCACCCAGTGGTACTTCCAGCGGTACGTGGAGCAGTTGCCGGCGGGCGGGGAGATCGTGCTGTTCGACCGCAGCTGGTACAACCGGGCCGGGGTCGAGCACGTGATGGGCTTCTGCACCAAGGAGGAGTACCAGCGCTTCCTGCGCCAGTGCCCGATCTTCGAGCGGATGCTGGTCGAGGACGGCATCCTGCTGCGCAAGTACTGGTTCTCGGTGAGCGACGCCGAGCAGCAGGACCGCTTCCGGCGCCGTCTGGAGGACCCGCTGCGGCGCTGGAAGCTCTCCCCCATGGATCTGGAGTCGATCACCCACTGGGAGGCGTACTCGCGGGCCAAGGACACGATGATGGTGCACACCGACATCAACGAGGCCCCGTGGTACGTCGTGGAGAGCGACGACAAGCGGCGGGCGCGGCTGAACATGATCGCTCATCTGCTCGACTCCGTTCCGTACCGCGAGGTGCCGCCCGCGGTGCTGGAACTGCCCGAGCGCCCGCCGTCCACCGGCTACGAGCGTCCGCCGCGCGATCTTCAGACGTACGTCCCCGACCACGCGGCGCGCCTCTGAGCCGCCGCGCGGTGTTCCTGGTCCTCCACCGGGCCCAGGAGCGCGCAGTCCACCAGCTCCACGCCCTCCACCGCCTCCGTGAGACGGGCGGCCACGGGGATCAGGGCGGCGTCCGCGACGCGTCCGCTGAGGGTCGCCAGTCCGCGGTGCACCCGCACCTCGACCGGTTCCGGCAGCGCGGGGAAGAGCGGCGCGACGACCTGGCGGCGGATGTCCTCGGCGATGTCCTCGTCGTCCCGCAGGAACACCGCGAGCAGGTCGGCCCTGCTGAGCACGCCGCGCAGCGTGCCCTCGCCGTCGACGACCGGCAGCAGTTTCAGGCCGTGCCGGACCATCGTCCGGGCCGCCTCGGAGAGGGTGGCGTCGACGGGGACGGTGACGGCCGGGACGGTCATCAGCTGTTCGGCGGTCACCGCGCCCGCCGGGCCGGTGACCGGTGGCCGCCGGAGCGGTGCGCCGGACTCCTCCCGGGGCAGCAGGTCCGCCTCGGAGACGACGCCGAGCACCCGGTGCGCGCCGTCGAGGACGGGCAGCGCGCCGGTGTGCTCCCGCCGCATCGTCCGGACGATGTCCGTGAACGTCGCCTCACGGCGGAGGGCGACGACGGTGTGGGGCAGCACATCGGCCACGAGGTGCGGAGTCGCGGACATGACGGCCTCCGGTGGTGAGCGGGTACGAACCTCCTGATCCCAGCCTCCGCCACGCACCGCCCGGCCCGCCTCGGTCGAACGGCCCCGGCCGCCGGGCCGAACGTCCCTCGTCACGCCGGCCGGGCGGCGCCGCCACCGCTCCCGTCCCAGCGGCGGCGCCACGCACCCGTCCCCGCGGCGTCGCCATCGCCGGTCACGACGGCGGCGCCACCGCTCCCCGTCTCAGCGGCGGTGCCACTCCTGCGCGAGCAGCCGGTAGGAGCGCACCCGGTCGGCGTGGTCGTGGGTGATGGTGGTGACGAGCAGCTCGTCCGCCTCGGTGGCCTCCCGCAACTGTTCCAGCCGGTCGGCTACGTGGCCCGGGGAGCCCACGAACTGGGTGTCGACACGGTCGGCCACCAGGGTCCGGTCGGCGTCGGTCCAGCGGTGGGCGCGGGCCTCGTCGGGGGTCGGGAAGGGGATGGCGCCCTCGGCGCTGCGGATGCTGCGGACCCACGGGGCATAGCCGGTGGCCAGTTCGCGGGCGGTCGCGTCGTCCTCGGCGACGACGACGTCGGCGGAGACGGTGACGTACGGCTTGTCGAGGTGGTCGGAGGGCCGGAACGCGGCCCGGTAGCCCTCGACGGCCTCCAGCACGCCGGCCGGGCTGACGTGGTAGTTCGCGGCGAACCGCAGACCGTTGCGGCCCGCGACCTCGGCGCTCGTGCCGCCGCTGCTGCCGAGGATCCACACCTCCAGATCGGCGCCCTCGCCGGGCACGGCGTGCGCCTCGACGCCGTCCGCGGAACGGTAGTCGCCGCGCAGCAGCGCCAGGATGTCGTCGACCTGCTCGCCGTACTCCTGGGGTTGCGCGCCGGGCTGGCGCAGGAGTTGCTGCTGGAGGCGGAAGCGCGGCGAGTCGATCAGGTGCTCGAAGGAGAACCGGGGCGGGATGAGCAGGCCGTTGGGGGCGCGTCCGTCGACGACGGGGACCGTGGTCGGGCGGTCGCCGTCCCGTGGCGCGCTCGGGCGGCCGCCCGAGCGGCCGAGGCCGAGGTCGAGCCGGCCGAGGTGCAGGGCGTCGATCAGCCCGAACTCCTCGACGACGGACAGGGCGGTGCGGTGGCCGAGCTGGACGGCGCCGGAGCCGATCCGGATCGTGGAGGTCGCGGACGCGGTGAGGGCCAGGACGACGGCGGGTGAGGTGCCCGCGACGCCGGGGTTGAGGTGGTGCTCGGCGAACCAGTAGCGGGTGTAGCCGAACCGCTCGGTCTGGCGGGCGAGGTCGACGGAGTTGCGCAGGGCGTCGGCGGCGGTGGAGCCGGAGGGGATCGGGACGAGATCGAGCACGCCGAGGGGTGTGCGGGACATGGTCAGGTGCTCCTGGCGGGTAGGGGCGCGGATTCGGCCTCGGGCTGGGCCTTAGGCGCGGACTCGGCGTCGGCCGCGGCGTCGACCGGGGCCCACGGGAAGGGCGGGTCGGGGATCTCGCGGCGCAGGACGGGCGCGATCTCGGACTGGAAGAGCTCCAGGGAGGCGCGGTGGCGGCTCTGGGGCAGGCCGCCGGCGTCGGCCTGGAGGTGGAGGACGGAGTGGCCGAACGCCTCGTGGTAGCGGTGCACCTTCTCGATCACCTGCTGCGGGCTGCCGATCAGCGCCGAACTGCGCTCGACGAAGTCCTCCAGGGTGGCGAACACCGGCTCGACGCCCAGCCGCTTCTGGAAGGCGAGCTGCCCCTCGAACACCGGGCGGTAGGCGGCGATCGCCTCCTGCGAGGTGCGGGCCGCGTGGTAGCCGGCCGTGCCCGCGCCGACGACGGCCGCGGCCGGGTCGTGGCCGTAGTGCGCCCACCGCTCCCGGTAGTGGCGGACGAGTTCCGCGTACGGCTCGATCGGGTGGGTGACGTTGGCCGAGAACAGCGGGTCGCCGTAGCGGGCGGCGAGGTCGACGGACTCGCGGCTGGTCGCGCTGCCGTGCCAGACCCGGACGGGCCGCTGGAGCGGCCGCGGCCACACCTCCGCCTCGGTCAGCGCGGGCCGGAAGCGCGGGGTGGCGGTGACCTTGTCCTGCCGCCAGATCCGGCGGAACAGCTCGTAGCTCTCGGCGTTGCGCTCCCACTGGTCCTCGGGGGTGACGTGGAACAGCTCGCGCTGGGCGGCGCCGTTGCCCTTGCCGATGATCAGCTCGAGCCGGCCGCCGGAGAGGTGGTCGAGGGTCGCGTAGTCCTCGTAGGCGCGCACCGGGTCGAGGAGGCTGAGCGTGGTGACGGCGGTGAACAGCCGGATCCGGGAGGTCAGCGCGGCGATGTGGCTGAGCACGACCGGGGGCGAGGAGGAGATGAACGGCCGCTCGTGGCGTTCGCCGACGCCGAAGCCGTCGAAGCCCAGTTCCTCGGCCAGCACCGCGTTGCCGATCACCTCGCGGAAGCGGTCGGTGGTCGGCTTCTGGACACCGGTGACCGGATCGGGGGCGTGCACGATGAGGGTGATGGCGAGGAACTTCACGACGCGGCCCGTTCGGTGCGCGGGTCGTCGTCGGGGTGCGCGAGTCCGAGGTGGTCGCGCAGGGTGGTGCCCTCGTACTCGGTGCGGAAGACGCCCTTCTCCTGGAGCAGCGGGACGACCTTGTCGGCGAACTCGTCGAGGCCGGTGGGGGTGAGGTGCGGGACCAGGATGAAGCCGTCGCTCGCGTCGGCCTGGACGAAGTGGTCGATGGTCCGGGCGACGGTCTCGGGGGTGCCGACGAAGCTCTGCCGGTTGCCGGTCTCGATGACCAGGTCGCGGATCGACCACTTGTTGGCCTCGGCGAGCGCCCGCCACTCGCGGGCGGTGGCGACCGGGTCGCGGTACATGCGCACCTGGGCGCGACCGCGGGCGATGTGGTGCTCGGCGGGGTCGGGGTCGATGTCGGGCAGCGGGCCGTCCGGGTCGTACGACGACAGGTCCCGGTTCCAGACGAACTCCAGGTGCTTGAGCGCGGTGGCGCCGCTGACCTGCTTGCGGCGCACCTCCTTGGCCGCCTCCTCGGCCTCGGCGTCGGTGTCGCCGAGCACGAAGCTGGCGGCGGGCAGGATCAGCAGCTGGTCGGGGCGGCGGCCGTGGCGGGCCAGGCGGGACTTGACGTCCGTGTAGAAGGCCTGGCCCTCGTCGAGGGTGGCGTACCGGCTGAAGATCGCGTCGGCGCTCGACGCGGCGAACTCGCGGCCCTCCTCGGAGTCGCCCGCCTGGAAGATCACCGGGCGGCCCTGGGGGCTGCGGGGCACGTTGAAGCGGCCGTGGATGTCGAAGTGCCGGCCCTCGTGGACGAAGGCGCCGGCCTTGGCGTCGCTCAGGAAGGTGCCGGTGGCCTGGTCGGCGACGATCTCGTCGCCCCGCCAGGAGTCGAAGAGTTCGTTCGCCGTGGCGAGGAACTCCTTGGCGCGGGAGTAGCGCTCCTCCTGCGGGAGGAAGCCGCCGCGGCGGAAGTTCTCGCCGGTGAAGGCGTCCCAGGAGGTGACCACGTTCCAGGCGGCGCGGCCGCCGGAGAGGTGGTCGAGGCTGGCGAACTGGCGGGCCACCTCGTAGGGCTCGTTGAAGGTGGAGTTGATGGTGCCGGTCAGACCGAGGTGCTCGGTGACGGCGGCGAGCGCGGCGAGGACGGTGAAGGTGTCGGGGCGGCCGACGACGTCCAGGTCGTATATCTTCCCGCCCTGTTCGCGCAGGCGCAGGCCCTCGGCGAGGAAGAGGAAGTCGAACTTGGCGCGTTCGGCGGTGCGCGCGAAGTGGGCGAAGGAGCTGAACTCGATATGGCTGCCGGCCTCCGGGTCGCTCCACACGGTGGTGTTGTTGACGCCGGGGAAGTGGGCGGCCAGGTGGATCTGCTTCAGCGGCTTGCTCATGATGGGTCTCCTGCTTCCGCTCAGGCGGCGGCGTAGCGGTTGGCGGGGCGGGTCAGCCCGAGCAGCCCGCGCAGGGTGTCGGCCTCGTAGGCGCGGCGGAAGGCGCCGCGGCGCTGGAGTTCGGGGACGAGGCCGCGGGTGATGGCGGGCAGGTCGTGCGCGGCGACCGCGGGGCGCAGCCGGAACCCGGTGAGGCCCGGCGCCGCCAGTTCCTCCAGCAGGTCGGCGAGTTGGGCGGGGCTGCCGGCGAAGATCCGGGCGTCGCTGGTGTACTCCTCGCCGGCGAGGGTGTCGAGGCGGTCGCGGCGGGCGGCGGCCTCGGCCGGGTCGTCGTCGAGGAAGACGACGAGGTCGCCGAAGACGTGCAGGACTTCGGCGGCGCGTCCGGCCGCCTCCTGCTCGGCGCGAATCTCGCCGACGACGGCCCGGGCGTGGCCGGTGTCCTGCGGGGTGACGAAGCCGACGTCGGCGGCGCGGGCCACCAGCCGGTAGGGGATGGTGTCGTGGGCGAGGGCGGTGACCAGGGGCTGGCCCTGCGGCGGGCGCGGGGTGATGGAGGGGCCCTTGACGCTGAAGTGGCGGCCCTCGAAGTCGATGTAGTGGAGCTTGTCGCGGTCGATGAAGCGGCCCGTGGCGACGTCCCGGATCTCCGCGTCGTCCTCCCAGCTGTCCCAGAGCCGGCGGACGACCTCCACGTGGTCGGCGGCCTCGTCGAACAGATCGGCCACGATGTCCAGGGTGGCGGGGCCGTCGTAGGACTCGATGCGCGGGACGGGACGGCGGCCGAAGTGGGCGGCCTCGTTGGGGCGGGCGGTGATCTGGACGCGCAGGCCGGCGCGGCCGGTGCTGACGTAGTCGAGGGTGGCGATCGCCTTGGAGATGTGGAAGGGCTCGGTATGGGTGGCCACCACGGTCGGCACGAGGCCTATGTGCCGGGTGAGCGGGGCGATCCGGGCGGCGACGAGGACGGCGTCGAGGCGTCCGCGGACCTGGTCGGTGCGGTCGTCCGGGTCCAGCCAGTGCGAGGACTGCGGGCCCAGGCCGTCCTCGAGGGTGACGAAGTCCAGCAGGCCGCGTTCGGCCTCGGCGACGAGGTCGGCCCAGTAGCCGGCGGTGAACAGTTCGCGGGGGCGGGCGGCCGGTTCCCGCCAGGAGGCGGGGTGCCAGCCGGTGCCGTCGAGGGCGACGGCGAGGTGCAGGGGCGCGGATGCGGACACGGGCGTGTGGTGCCTTCCTGGGAGGACCTGGGGAGATGTGCGGCACCTCGGGCGACCTGAGGCCTGGGCATGGGTGCCCGGGTGGGTGAGCGCGTGGGTGCCTGGGGGCTGAGGGGTCGCCGGCCCTCCCTGGGGAGGGCCCGGCGGCGTCGGAATGCGTCAGGAGGATCAGGAACAACAGAGCGGGGCGGGGCGCGCGGCGCCGTGGGCGATGTGCGCGGCCCAGTCGAGGATCTGCACGGCGGCGCCCGCGGCCTCCAGCCCCTGGCAGTGGGCGTGGTGGCGGTGGGCGATGCCGTGCAGGTCGAGGTGGCCGCCGAACTCGGGCCGGGCGGCCAGCCGGCGGGCGTAGGCCCACAGGTGCGGATGGTCGGCGACGCGGTGGACGGCTGCGGCGTCGAGGTGCAGACGGTGCACGGTGTCGAGCTGGACCAGGGCGACCCACACATGGACGTCGGCGACGGTCAGGTGGTCGCCGAGGACGAACTCGTCGAAGCCGAGCCGCCCGTCCAGCTGCCGGAGCGCGCCGAGCAGCCGGGCGAGTGCCCTGCGGTGCTCGTCGGCGTCGGCGCCGGCCCGCCCGGCCTGCTGCGCCGCCTCGTTGACGCCGTGCGCGCACAGCTGCTCGACGGCTTCCAGCTCCCGCTCCGTGCCGCGCGGGTACAGCGCGGGCCGGTCGGCGCGATGCCGCCCGAAGTGCCGGGCCAGGTCCCGCAGGATGTCCGGGGCGTGGGTGCTGACGATGCGTCCGGTCCAGTCGTCGCTGAGCACCGGTGCCGCGGTGGGGCCGGGGTGGCGGTGCGCGCTGGCCTCGTACAGCGGGCGCAGGGCCAGGTGCCCGCCGTCGGGGCCGTCGGGCACGGACGGCAGCAGTGTGACGGGGAGGTCGGCTTCCAGGCCGAGCAGGCTGTGGGTGATGGCGAGCCGCAGCGAGCGCGGGCAGGAGAGGGAGAGGTGCAGCCGGTAGCGGCGCGGGGCGGCGTAGTAGCCGCTGCTCGCGTCGCAGCCGATCCGGCCCCGGAAGGCGGGCGGCGCGGGCTTGGTGGTCGAGGGGACGGCGGGCCTGGCGGTCAGGGGTGCGGCGGGCATGTTGGTCAGGGGTGCGGCGGGCATGTGTCTCCCTGGATCCGGATGCGGCTTCTGGTACGGAGCGCGGCGAGCGGCGCACGGGGGCGTGCGGGCGCGCGACGGCTTCGGCGCGTACCCGGACGCGAGAGGACGCGGTGCCGAGGGGCACCCGCGATTCAGTGCGAAGCGCCTGCGGCGCTGCAGACACGCAGGAGATCGATGTGGCGGCGGGAGGTCAGGAGCAGAGCGGGCCGCCCCGCGCGCGCGGCGCGGTCGGCGGACGACTCCGGACGCTCCATCTTTTCCTACCCATCCGCTAGGGAATCTCTTAGGGAGTGTCAGGCGGCCTGCGTGACCCGTCAAGGGGGCGGTCACGGGTCTCGTCGGCCGTCTCACATGCTGGAAGCCGGTCGTAGTCGGTGCGGAGGTGCCCCTAGACCGCCCGGCCTCCCGTGCCCGCGCCCGCGGGCCGGCTCCACAGTCCTCCGGCGGCGAGCCGCGGCAGGACGTTCTCACCGAACCAGTACGCCTCCTCCAGGTGGGGGTAGCCGGACAGGACGAACTCCTCGATGCCCAGTCCGTGGTACTCCGCGATCCGTTCGGCGACCTCGGCGTGGCTGCCCACCAGCGCGGTGCCCGCCCCGCCCCGCACCAGGCCGATGCCCGCCCACAGGTTGGGATGGATCTCCAGGCTGTCCTGCCGGCCGCCGTGCAGCGCGAGCATCCGCCGCTGCCCCTCGGACTCGCTCTGCGCCAGCCCGGCCTGGACGGCGGCGACGGTCTCCGGGTCGAATCCGCGCAGCAGCCGGCGCGCCTCCGCCCACGCCTGTTCGGCGGTGTCGCGGGTGATGACGTGCAGCCGGATGCCGAAGCGGACGGTCCGCCCCTCCTTCTCGGCCAGCTCGCGGATCCAGGCGATCTTCGCCGCGACGGCCGCGGGCGGCTCGCCCCAGGTCAGATAGACGTCGGCGTGACGGGCGGCGACCTCTCCGGCGGCGGGCGAGGAGCCGCCGAAGTAGACGGCCGGCCGCGGCTCGGGCACCTTGGCGAGCCGGGCGCCCTCGACGCTGAGGTGCTTACCGGTCAGATCGACGGTCCGTCCGTCCCACAGCTCGCGGACGATCTGGAGGAACTCGTCGGTACGGGCGTAGCGGGCGTCCTTGTCGAGGAAGTCGCCGTAGGCGCGCTGCTCCTTGCTCTCGCCTCCGGTGACCACGTTGAGCAGCAGGCGTCCGCCGGACTGCCGCTGGAAGGTGGACGCCATCTGCGCGGCGAGGGTCGGGGAGACGAAGCCGGGCCGGAAAGCGACCAGGAACTTCAGCCGCTCGGTGTGCCGGCTCACCATCGCCGTGGTGAGCCAGGCGTCCTCGCACCAGGCGCCGGTCGGGGTGAGCGCGCCGGTGAAGCCCAGGTCCTCGGCGGCGCGGGCGATCTGGGCGAGGTAGCCGACGCTGGGCGGCCGGTCCCCGGCGGCGGCGGTGGCCGGGCTGCCGTGGCCGCCGCCGACGACATGCCGGCTGTCGCCGTTGGTGGGCAGGAACCAGTGGAAGGTGAGGCTCACGGCGGATCAGGCCTCTCGCTCGTCGTGGGCGGCGGGTGGCGGGGCGGTCATCCGGCGGCCGCCAGCAGGGCGGTGCGGCTGCCGAGGGCCTCGGCGAACTGGTCGACGACCTGGGTCAGGGCCTCGGACGCGCCGGGGGCGACGGTCAGCGTGCCGTCCTCGGCGGCGGTGATGTCCTTGTCCAGCGTGAACCAGCCCTGCACGATGTGGGCGGCGCCCATGGAGCTGAGCACCGGGCGCAGCGCGTAGTCGATGGCCAGCACATGGGCCGTGGTGCCGCCGGTGGCCAGCGGCAGCACCGTCTTGCCGACCAGGGCGTACTGCGGCAGTACGTCGAGCAGCGACTTCAGCAGCCCGGAGTAGGCGGCCTTGTACACCGGTGTGCCGATCACGACGCCGTCGGCGCGGTCGAACAGCGCGGTCGCCTCGGCGATCGCGGGGTGCCGGAAGTCGGCGCCGAGCAGGGCCTCGGCGGGGAGGGTGCGGACGTCCAGCGGGATCACCTCGTGACCCTGCGCGGCGAGCCGCAGGTCGAGGTGGCGCAGCAGCCGGGCGGTGCGGGAGGTGGCGGAGGGACTTCCGGAGACGGACAGCACGGTGGCCATGGCGAACCCTTCGAAGAGCTGGGGTGGACGTGAGCGGCTACTTGTTGGTCCGGGGCAGGCCGGGCGGGTTGAGCTCGGAGGTGGTGACGGCCTCGTCGGACAGGCCCCAGCGCTTGAGCACCTTGCCGTACGTGCCGTTCTCGATGACCTCGTTCAGCGCCGCGGCGAGCGGCTTCACCAGGCCGCTGTCCTTCTTGGTGGTGGCCGCGATGAGGCCCTGGAGGGTGGCGCCGGCGCCGGAGTAGGTGCCGACGACCTCGGTCTTGCCGGAGGTGGCGGCGTGGTAGGCGGCGGTCGGGTTGGGGCCGAGGTAGAGGTCGATGCGGCCGGACTGGAGGGCGAGGTAGGTGTCGCTGTCGGTCTGGTAGTACTTGATGTCCACCGGCTCGCGGCCGGCCTTCACGTTGTCCTTGCTCCACTCGATGAGCAGCTTCTCCTGGTTGGTGCCGCTGCCCACGGCGACGGTCTTGCCGGCGACGTCCTCGGGGCCGTCGATCTTCCAGCCGGTGCCCTTCTTCGCCTCGAAGCCGAGGTTGTCCTCGCGGTAGGTGGCGAAGTCGTACTTCTCCTTGCGCTCCTCGGTGACGGTGATGTTGCTGAAGCCGACGTCGTACTTGGCGCTGTCGAGGCCGACGAAGATGTTCTCCCAAGAGACCGTGTTGACCTCGGGCTTCAGTCCGAGGACGTCGGCGACCAGGTGGGAGATGTCGGTCTCCACGCCGATGACGGTCTTGTTGTCGGTGGCGTAGAAGTTCAGCGGCGCCGAGGAGCTGGAGGAGTGGACGATCTCCAGGGTGCCTCTCTCGCGGATCTCCGCCGGGACCTGGGCGGCTATGGAGTCGACCTTCTCGGTGGTGACGCGGTCCTGGTCCGGGCTGGTGTTGATCTTCGTCGTGACGCCCTTGGTGTCCGCGACCTCGGTGGTGCCGCCGTCGTCGGGGTTGGCGCAGGCGGCGAGGACGAGAGCGGTGGCGAGTCCGAGGGCCGCTGCGGTGGTACGGCGGGTCAGGGTGGTGGACACGGTGGTTCTCCTTGCGGGCGTGAGCGGGTCGAGGGTGGTCAGAGGACCTTGGAGAGGAAGGCGCGGGTGCGCTCGTGGCGCGGGTTGTCGAGGACGGCGGCGGGCGTCCCCTGCTCGACGACGAGTCCGCCGTCCATGAACACCACCGTGTCGGCGACCTCGCGGGCGAAGCCGATCTCGTGGGTCACCACGATCATGGTGGTGCCGCCGGCGGCGAGGTCCTTGATGACGTCGAGGACTTCGCCGACCAGCTCCGGGTCGAGCGCGGAGGTGGGCTCGTCGAAGAGCAGCACCTTCGGTTCGAGGGCGAGCGCGCGGGCGATCGCCACCCGCTGCTGCTGACCGCCGGAGAGCTGGCGCGGGTAGGCGTCCGCCTTGTCGGCGAGTCCCACCCGGTCGAGCAGCCGGGCGGCGGCCCGCTCGGCGTCCTTGCGCGGGCGGCGCAGCGCGGAGACCGGTGCTTCTACGACGTTCTCCAGCACGGTCAGGTGCGGGAAGAGGTTGAAGTTCTGGAACACGAACCCGATGTGGGTGCGCTGTTTCAGAACGTCCTTCTCCTTGAGTTCGTGCAGCTTGTCGCCGGAGCGGCGGTAGCCGATCAGCTCGCCGTCGATGCTGACCCAGCCGCTGTTGACCTTCTCCAGGTGGTTGATGGTGCGCAGCAGCGTGGACTTGCCGGAGCCGGAGGGGCCGAGGATCACGGTGACCTCGCCGGTCCGCACCTGGAGGTCCACACCGCGCAGCACCTCCAGCGGACCGAAGCTCTTGTGGACGCCGCGGACGTCCACCATGACCTGACTCATCGGCTCTCTCCCAGGACCTTCAGGGGTACGACGGGCTGTTCACGCCGGGCCGCGGCGGCGCGCAGATCGCGCAGCCGGCGCCGGGCGCGCTGGAGCGGGGTGGGCGGCGGGGTGCGGTTCGCGCCGCGCGCGTAGTGCCGTTCCACGTAGTACTGGGCGATCGACAGCAGGGAGGTCAGCACCACGTACCAGGCGGTGGCGACCAGCAGCAGCGGGATCACCCGGCCGTTGCGGCCGTAGATCACCTGCACCTGGTAGAACAGCTCGCCGATGGACATCACGTAGACCACCGAGGTGCCCTTGAGCAGGCCGATGATCTCGTTGCCCGCGGTGGGCAGAATGGCGCGCATGGCCTGCGGCAGCACGATCCGGCGGATCTGCCGCAGCCGGGGGATGCCGAGCGCGGCGGCCGCTTCGAGCTGCCCCTGGTCCACGGCGATGACCCCGCCGCGGACGATCTCGGCGGCATAGGCGGCCTGGTGCAGCGTCAGCCCGATGACGGCGGCGCCGATGGTGCCGATGAGGTCGTTGCTGTCGACCGAGAAGAACACCGGCCCGAAGGGGATGCCGACCCCCAACTCCTTGTACAGGGCGCTCAGATTGAACCAGAACACCAGCTGGACGATCATCGGGATGGACCGGAAGACCCAGATGTAGGTCCAGGCCACGGTCTGGAGCACGGGGCTGCGCGACAGCCGCATGAAGGCCAGCACGGTGCCGAGGAGGAAGCCCAGCACGGTGGCGTAGGCGGTCAGCTGGAGGGTGACCCACACCGCCTGGACGATCGTCTCGGACAGCACGTACTCACCGAAGACGCCCCACTCCCAGACCGGGTTGGTGGCCAGGCCGTGCACGAACTGGGCGAGCAGCACGAGCACGGCGGCGGCCGCCACCCAGCGGGCGTAGTGGCGGGCGGGTACGACCTTCAGGGGGGCCGGGTCGTCGACCGGGGCGGTGGTCGGCTGGGTGATGGTGTCGCTGCTCATGGGTCACCTGTGCTCGGGGGGATTGATCCGCGACGTCTCGATCGCGGAGGCGGAGGTGCCCCACTTGTCGAGGATGCGGTCGTAGGTGCCGTCCTCGATCAGCTGGTTGACGGCGGCCTGGAACGCCTTGGTCAGCTTGGAGCCCTTGTCGAAGGCGAAGCCGACGTCGAGGCGGTGGAACTCGCCGAGGAAGGTGGTCTGGGAGGCGGGCTGGGCCGCCTGGTGGCGCAGCCCGTTGATGGTCGACATGATCACGTCGATACGGCCCTGCTGGAGCGCGGTGAGCGTCGCCGCGTTCTCCGAGTACACCTTGACGTCGTACGGCTTCTTGCCGGCCTCGGCGCACACGCCCTTCCGCTCGGCGAGGGTCGCCTCGAAGGTGGTGCCGGCGCCGGTGCCGATGGTCAGCCCGCACAGCTGGGTGAGGTCGCTGACCTTGCCCTTGAGCGCGGTGTCGCCCTTCTTCACCGCGAAGCCCTGGCCGTCGTTGATGTAGGTGACGAAGTCGACCTTCTCCAGCCGTTCCGTGGTCACACCGAAGTTGCCGGTGCCGACGTCGTACTTGCCGCTGCCGAGCGCGGGCAGGATCGACTCGAACGAGGCCTCCTGCCGCTCCAGCCGTATGCCGAGCACCTTGGCCACGGCGTCGGCGAGGTCGATGTCCAGGCCCTGGGGCGCCTTGTCCGAGCCGTTCGGGTAGTAGGCGCTGGGCGGGGCGCCGACGGAGCTGCCGACCGTGAGCGTGCCCGACTCGCGTACCTCGGCGGGCAGCAGGGTGGCGATGGAGTCGACCTTGCGCACCTGGGCGACCGGGTCGTCGGTCGGCGCCGGGGAGGCCTGGGCGCCCACGGCGGTGGTGCCGGAGGTGCCGCCGGAGCCGCAGGCGGTCAGCGCCAGCAGGGGCAGCAGGGCTATGCCGAGTCTGGACACGGTGGTTCGGAGCTTCACGGGGCGGCCGCCTCTCGGGTGGGTGGGGTGGTGCGCGGGGCCTGCGTCAGGTGCTTCTCGAAGGGCAGCGGGCCGATGGTCTCCGGGTCGGCGGCCGTGTCGAACAGCGGTGTGTAGCCGGTGGCCAGGTACAGGCCGCGCGCTTCGGGCTGTCGGGGCCCGGTGGTCAGGAAGACGCGCCGGTAGCCGCGGCCGGCCGCCTCGCGTTCCAGTTCGGCGACGACCCGCCGGGCCAGTCCGCGGCGCCGGTGCGCCGAGTGCGTCCAGATCCGCTTCAGTTCGGCGGTGGTGGCGTCGTACCGGCGGAAGGCGCCGCCCGCGACGGGTGCGCCGGCTTCGAGGAGCAGGAGCAGGACGCCGCCGTGGGCCGGCGTGAACTCATCGTCGGGGTAGCGGGCCAGCTCGGCGTGGGCGTCCTTGCCGTAGCGGGTGGAGTACTCGTCGCCGAGTTCGCGCAGCAGCGGCCGCACTCTCGGGTCGGAGACCGGCACCTGGACGACCGTCAGGTCGGGAGCGGACGTCATCCCCGCACCGCCGCCAGGGCCTGGGTGCCGCGCGCGGCGCGTTCGGCGTCGCGCTTGGCGACCTCCTCGCGGACGAGCGGGATCACGTACCGTCCGAAGTCGATGGCGTCGCCCAGCAGGTCGTAGCCGCGGGCGGAGAGGATGTCGACGCCGAGGTCGTAGTAGTCCAGCAGCGCCTGGGCGACCGTCTCCGGAGTGCCGACCAGGGCGTTGGAGTTGCCCGCGCCGCCGGTGGCGGCGGCCGTCGGGGTCCACAGGGCGCGGTCGTAGCGCTCCCCGGCCTCGGCGATGGCGATCAGCCGCTGCGAGCCGGTGTTCTGCGGCTTCGCCTGCCCGTTGTGCCGCTTGGTGACGGCCTCGCCGCCGGCCTTGCGGGCCTTGATCGCGCCGACCGTGCGGTGGGCCTTCTCCCAGGCCAGTTCCTCGGTGGGGGCGATGATCGGGCGGAACGCGACCTGGATGCGGGGCACGTCGGTGCGGCCGGCGGCCTTCGCGGCGGCCTTCACGGCCTCGATCTGCTCGGCGGTCTTCTCCAGGGGCTCGCCCCACAGGCAGTAGATGTCGGCCTCGGCGCCGCCGGCGGCGTACGCGGCGGGCGACGAGCCGCCGAAGGAGACGTTCGGACGCGGCTGCTGGGCCGGGAACACATCGCTGACGAAGTCGTGGAAGCGGTAGTGCTCGCCCTCGTGGTCGAAGGGCTCGTGGATGGTCCAGATCTTCTTGACGATCCCGATGTACTCGCGGGTGCGGGCGTACCGCTGGTCCTTGGTGAGGGTGTCGCCCTCGCGGGCCTGCTCGTGGTCGCTGCCGCCGGTGATGAAGTGCACCGCCAGCCGGCCCTCGCTGATCTGGTCGAGGGTGGCGAAGGTCTTCGCCGCGAAGGTCGGGTACGACACGTTGGGCCGGTGCGCGAGGAGGATCTGCAGCCGCTCCAGCCGGGCCGCGACATAGGCGGCCGCCGGGGCCGGGTCGGGCGATCCCGAGCCGTAGGCGAACAGCACCCGGTCCCATCCGTGGTCCTCGTGCGCCCGGGCGAGCCGGAGTGTGTACTCCTTGTCGAAGGCGGCGCCGGAGCGCGGGGTGGTCTCGGAGCCGTCATTGGTGGCGGCGATGCCAAGGAACTCCACGGGCATGGGAGATGGCCTTTCCTCAAGTCCTCTGAAGAGCGGGGCCGTGACGGGCGTCCGGGCACGGCTGAGCAGCCCTCGGGGCGGAACCGGGTGGTGAGCAGGGGGAGATGACGCCGGGGCGATGCCTCGGACGGGAGGGGTGGTGGCGGTACGGGTGCCGCGGAAGGTGAACTCGGCCTACACGAGAGGCGACGAGGTCACTGGAGAAAAGCTGAGCCGGTCAGACGGCCCGCTGCCGCGTCAGGCGCAACACGCCGCGGACCACACCCGACCGAAGTCGATGTGGCCACGGGTGACCAGGCGCTGCTCGGCATTCATGCGGTTAATTGAGCAGTACATATCGCGTCCCGTCAACTGCGGCCCGGATGGCGGACGGAGGCTTTCCCAGAATTCCTATCGATTTACTAGGGAAGTATTGACGGTGCCTCACGGCGCTGCGCAGGATGAAGCGGATGCCACAGCAGGAGAGCCCCACCACTCCGCTCTGCGGCCGAGCTTGAGGAGAGCCACTTCCATGGGTGTTGCGCCTGCGCCGACCGATTCCGCCGCGGAGCCCGAGCGAACCGTGCCCGGCCGTGCGCACTGGCTGCACGTGGCCCGCGAGACGGCGGACGACCTGGCCACCGACGCGGTGCCGAGGGAGCAGGCGGGCAAGATTCCGTTCGACGAGGTGTCCCGGCTGCGCGACGCGGGACTGCTGACCCTGCTGACGCCGGCCGCGCTCGGCGGCGGCGACGCGGACTGGCCGACGGCCTACGCCGTCGTCCGCGAGATAGCCGCGGCCGACGGCGCGATCGCCCAGCTGCTCGGCGGCCACTACTTCCTCTCCTGGAGCGCCCGGCACCTGGGCGAGCCCGGCGCCGCCGCGCTGCTCGACGGGCGGTCGGCGGCCGAGCAGTGGTTCTGGGGCGGCGGCTTCGCCCGCCAGGAACCGCCGCTGGCCCTGTCCCCGGCCGCCGGCGGCCATGTGCTGGACGGCAGGCAGAGCTATGTCACCGGCGTGCTGGTGGCCGACCGGATCGCCGTGCGAGCGGTGCGGACGGACACCGGCGAGCCGGTCGCCGTGGTGGTCGATCCGGCCTGTCCCGGAGTGCGGACGGACAACGATGCCGACACCTTCGGCCAGCGCCTGGCCGCCGGGGCCAGCGTGGAGTTCGACGCCGTGCCGGTGGCCGACGACGACGTGCTCGGCTCGCTCTCCGCGGACGAGGAGCTGCTGTCGCCGCGGGCCGCGCTGCTGTCGCCGGTCGGCCGGCTGCTGTCGGTGCAGTTGCTGCTCGGCATGGCCGAGGGCGTGCTCGGCGAGGCCCGTGACTACAGCAGGGCGGGCCACGCGCCCTGGCATCCCGCCTGGCCGGTCGGCTCCCCGCACGACCCGCATGTGCTGACCGCCTACGGCGAGCTGACCGTCCTCACCCGGTCCGCGTCCGCGCTCACCGACCAGGCCCTCGCGGCCGTGGAGCGGTCGCTGGGCCGTGGCGAGGACCTGACGTTCGAGGAGTACGCGGACGCGGCCGTGCTGGTGGCGATGGCGGAGGCCGCCGCCTCCAGGGCCGTCCAGGAGGCCACCGTCCGCGCCCTCGACATCGTGGGCGCCCGCTCGACCTCCTCGCGGCTGGGCCTCGACCGCTTCTGGCGCAACGCCCGCACCCACACCCTGTACGAGCCGGTGGCCCACCGGTTGCGCGAGGTCGGCGACTACTTCATGAACGGCGCGCACCCGCCGTTCGGCCTGCCCATCTGATCATGCCGGCCGGCCCGGCCGGCGGGCGCCGCCGCGAGGGTCCGGCGGTGGGCGTCCGCCGCAGGTCATCGGCCCAGACCGCGGCGGCGCGCGGACCGCTGCGTACGGGATAATGGACGTATGCGGATCTCAGCCAGGGCGGACTACGCGGTACGCGCCGCGCTACAACTCGCCGCGTCACGCGATGACGCGCCCCAGAAGGCCGAGGCCATCGCCGCTGCCCAGGACATCCCGCACAAGTTCCTCGAGAGCATCCTGAACGACATGCGCCGTGGCGGCCTCGTGCTCAGCCAGCGCGGCGGCAACGGCGGTTACCGACTGGCCAAGCCCGCCGAGTCGATCAGCATCGCCGACGTCATCCGGGTCGTGGACGGCCCGCTGGTCTCGGTGCGCGGTGTGAGGCCGCCGGAACTGTCCTACTCGGGGCCCGCCGAATCGTTGCTGCCGCTCTGGATCGCGTTGCGGTCCAATGTGCGCGAGATCCTGGAGGGCGTCTCGCTGGCCGATGTCGCCGCGGCGGAGCTGCCTGCCGATGTGTCCGCTTTGACCGATGCTCCGGATGCCTGGGTGAATCCCTGACACGTTGGACCTTTGGCCTCAGCTCTCACGATCTGAGATGACTCAGTCCATCATATGAACACCCCCTTGGGGTGGGGGCTACCTTCTGCCACGATCCCTATCAGCCAGGTAGGAAAACTAGGGATCCACGGGGGGGAACATGCGCATGCTCGACCGCACCACCCCACCGCTGCCCCGCCTGACCTCGCGCCGCCACATCGACCTCGGCCGCACGTCCAGCGCCATCTGTCGGCCTGCCTGAGACCGCCCGCAGCGCCACCGGCCGGCTCCGGCGACAGCGCCACGAGCGCACCGCCCACCGCATGCCCCACGGGCTCGGCACGGCTGCGATCCAGCCACGCGATCGACCTCCGCGACACCCACGCTCCGTCCACCGGCACCGATGGCTTTCGGCCATGCGGGCCTGCGAGCGGATCGCCGGTGCGCGCCCCGGTGCGGCAGGACGCCGCACCCGTCAGTACGTACTTCCTTTGCTCACCCATCCCTGAGAGGACACCTCCGTGTCTGCCGCAAGACCGCTCACCACCCTGCGCGCCCTCGCCGCCGTAGCGGCGCTCCCCCTTCTGCTGACCGCCTGCGGCTACGGCGCCGACTCCGAGGACGACAAGCAGCAGACCGAGGTCGCCGCGGACGCCAAGAAGCTCTCCGCGGACGAAGTGCGGATCGGCTACTTCCCCAACCTCACGCACGCCACCGCGCTGGTCGGCCGGGAGCAGGGCATCTTCCAGAAGGAGCTGGGCGGCACCGAGGCGAAGTACGCGACCTTCAACGCCGGTCCGTCCGAGATCGAGGCGCTGAACTCCGGCTCCATCGACATCGGCTGGATCGGCCCCTCCCCCGCCATCAACGGCTACACCAAGTCGAACGGCAAGAACCTGCGGATCATCGGCGGTTCGGCCTCGGGTGGCGTGAAGCTCGTGGTGAACCCGGACAAGATCAAGACCCTGAAGGACGTCAAGGGCAAGAGGATCGCCACCCCGCAGCTCGGCAACACCCAGGACGTGGCGTTCCTCAACTGGATCGCCGAGCAGGGCTGGAAGGTCGAGGCCGAGAGCGGCAAGGGTGACGTCTCCGTCGTCCGCACCGACAACAAGGTGACGCCCGATGCCTACAAGTCCGGTTCGATCGACGGCGCGTGGGTGCCGGAGCCGACCGCGTCGAAGCTGGTCGCCGAGGGCGCGAAGGTGCTGCTCGACGAGGCCGACCTGTGGCCGGACAAGAAGTTCGTGATCACCAACATCATCGTGTCCCAGGACTTCCTGAAGAAGCACCCCGACGTCGTCGAGGCGGTGCTGCGCGGCGCGGTGAAGAGCAACGAGTGGATCAACGCCAACCCCGAGGACGCGAAGGCCGCCGCCAACGCCGCGCTGGAGCGTGACTCCGGCAAGGCGCTGCCCGCCGAGGTCATCGACCCGGCCTGGAAGTCGGTCACGTTCCTCGACGACCCGCTGGCCGCCACCCTCGACACCGAGGCGGCGCACGCGGTGAAGGCCGGCCTGCTGGAGGAGCCCAACCTCAAGGGCATCTACGACCTCACCCTGCTCAACAAGGTCCTCAAGGCCGAGGGCAAGGACGAGGTCGACGACGCCGGTCTCGGCGCCCAGTAACGACAACCGCACCCCATCGAGTCCCCAGGAGAGGTGACGACATGGCCCTCGCGTCAGCACCGGCCACGAAGGATGTCACGGCGACACGGCACGCCGCCCGGATCGAGCATGTCTCGAAGTCGTTCGCGGGCCCCGCCGGGCAGCAGCTCGTGCTGGACGACATCACCCTCGATGTCGCCCCGGGCGAGTTCGTCACCCTCCTGGGCGCCTCCGGCTGCGGCAAGTCGACCCTGCTGAACCTGGTCGCCGGGCTGGACCGGCCGTCCGCCGGGTCCATCGCGACCGACGGCCGCCCGGCCCTGATGTTCCAGGACCACGCCCTGTTCCCCTGGCTGACCGCCGGCAAGAACATCGAACTGGCCCTGAAACTGCGCGGCACCCCGAAGAACGAGCGCCGCGACCGCGCCGAGGAGCTGCTGGAGCTGGTCCGGCTCAAGGGCGCCTACGGCAAGCGCGTGCACGAGCTGTCCGGCGGTATGCGCCAGCGCGTCGCCCTGGCCCGCGCGCTGGCCCAGGACAGCCGCCTGCTGCTGATGGACGAGCCGTTCGCGGCCCTCGACGCCATCACCCGCGACGTGCTGCACGACGAGCTGACCCGCATCTGGAACGAGACGCGGCTGTCCGTCCTCTTCGTCACGCACAACGTCCGCGAGGCCGTCCGCCTCGCGCAGCGCGTCGTCCTGCTGTCGTCCCGTCCGGGACGGATCGCCCGCACCTGGACCGTGGACATCCCGCAGCCGCGCCGCATCGAGGACACCGCCGTGGCCGAGCTGTCCCGTGAGATCACCGAAGAACTGCGTGGGGAGATCCGCCGCCATGGCCAGCACTGACACGCCCGTCGG
>NZ_JBEPAL010000023.1:62691-134281 GCF_040298625.1 Streptomyces sp. NPDC001532 | reverse complement strand
GAGCGCCACCGCCCCCGCCGTTGCCACGGCCACCGGCGCCGCCGCCTCCGCGGCCCTGCCGCTGCTGCGGCGGGCGGCCGCCGCGCTGCTGACGGCGCTCACCGGCGGGCTGTCCGTCCTTCGGGGCCGCCTCGTCGTCCAGCCGCAGTGTCAGCGAGATCCGCTTGCGCGGGATGTCGACGTCGAGCACCTTCACCTTGACGATGTCGCCCGGCTTCACCACGTCGCGCGGGTCCTTGACGAACGTCTTCGACATCGCGGAGACGTGCACCAGACCGTCCTGGTGCACACCGACGTCCACGAACGCGCCGAACGCGGCCACGTTGGTGACCACGCCCTCCAGGACCATCCCGGACGCCAGGTCGGAGATCTTCTCCACGCCGTCCTTGAAGGTGGCCGTCCGGAACGCCGGCCGCGGGTCGCGGCCCGGCTTCTCCAGCTCCTTGAGGATGTCCGTGACCGTCGGCAGACCGAACGACTCGTCGACGAAGTCCTGCGGGCGCAGCGAGCGCAGCACACCGGTGTTGCCGATCAGCGCGGCCACCTCCTGGCCGGCGGTCTTCACCATGCGCCGCACGACCGGATAGGCCTCGGGGTGCACGCTGGACGCGTCCAGCGGGTCGGTCCCGCCGCGGATCCGCAGGAAGCCCGCGCACTGCTCGTACGCCTTCGGGCCCAGCCTGGCCACCTTCTTCAGCTCCGGGCGGGAGCGGAACGGCCCGTTGGCGTCGCGGTGGGCGACGATGTTCTCGGCGAGCCCGGAGGAGATGCCGGACACCCGGGCGAGCAGCGGCGCGGAGGCGGTGTTGACGTCCACACCGACGCCGTTCACACAGTCCTCCACCACCGCGTCCAGCGAGCGCGACAGCTTCACCTCGGACAGGTCGTGCTGGTACTGGCCGACGCCGATCGACTTCGGGTCGATCTTCACCAGTTCGGCCAGCGGGTCCTGGAGCCGGCGGGCGATGGACACCGCGCCGCGCAGCGACACGTCCATGTCGGGCAGTTCCTGCGAGGCGAACGCGGACGCCGAGTACACCGAGGCGCCGGCCTCGGACACCATGACCTTGATGAGGTTCAGCTCCGGGTGCTTGGCGATGAGTTCACCGGCGAGTTTGTCGGTCTCCCGGGACGCGGTGCCGTTGCCGATGGCGATCAGCTCGACCGCGTGCTCCCCGGCCAGCCGGGCCAGCTTGGCGAGCGCCTCGTCCCACTTGTTGGCCGGGACGTGCGGGTAGATCACGTCCGTGGCGACGACCTTGCCGGTCGCGTCCACCACGGCCACCTTCACCCCCGTACGGAACCCGGGGTCCAGGCCCAGCGTGGCCCGTGTGCCCGCGGGGGCGGCCAGCAGCAGGTCCCGCAGGTTCGCGGCGAACACCCGCACGGCCTCGTCCTCGGCCGCCGTGCGCAGCCGCAGCCGCAGGTCGATGCCGAGGTGGACGAGGATGCGGGTGCGCCAGGCCCAGCGGACCGTGTCCGTCAGCCACTTGTCACCGGGGCGGCCCCGGTCGGCGATACCGAACCGCGCGGCGACCGTCCCCTCGAACGAGGACGGCCCCTCCGTCGGCTCCTCCGGCTCCAGGACGAGGTCCAGGACCTCCTCCTTCTCGCCGCGCAGCATCGCCAGGACGCGGTGCGAGGGCAGCTCGGTGAACGGTTCCGCGAAGTCGAAGTAGTCGGCGAACTTCGCGCCCGCCTCCTCCTTGCCCTCCCGCACCTTCGCCGCGAGCCGCCCCCGCACCCACATGCGTTCGCGCAGCTCGCCGATCAGGTCGGCGTCCTCCGAGAACCGCTCGGTGAGGATCGCGCGGGCGCCGTCCAGGGCCGCCTGCGGGTCGGCGACGCCCTTGTCGGCGTCGACGAAGGCGGCCGCCGCGGCCAGCGGCTCCACCGACGGGTCGCCGAGGAGTCCGTCCGCCAGCGGCTCCAGCCCGGCCTCGCGGGCGATCTGCGCCTTGGTGCGCCGCTTGGGCTTGTAGGGCAGGTAGATGTCCTCCAGGCGCGCCTTGGTCTCCGCGCCGCGGATCTGCGCCTCCAGCTCGCCGGTGAGCTTGCCCTGCTCGCGCACCGACTCCAGGATCGCGGCCCGCCGTTCCTCCAGCTCCCGCAGGTAGCGCAGCCGCTCCTCGATCGTGCGCAGTTGCGCGTCGTCGAGCATCTCGGTCGCTTCCTTGCGGTAGCGGGCGATGAAGGGCACCGTGGAACCGCCGTCGAGCAGCTCCACCGCGGCCTTCACCTGCCGCTCCCGTACGCCGAGCTCCTCGGCGATCCTGCCTTCGATGGACGCTGTGAGGGGTGTCGTCACGATCCCGTACCGCCTTATCCACATCGGGTTGCGCGGCAATTGTGGCAGGTGGTGCCGACAGTCGGGGAGCAGGGCGGGTCATGGCGCGGCCGGTGTCACGCCCGGCGCGCGCCCCGGCGGCCGGTGTCGGAGGCTCCGCCGAAGAGCCGGGCCAGCGCCCGGAACGGCAGGGTCACCACGGTGGCGATGGCGCCGCCGATCTGGCGCAGGACGTCCGCGATGGCACGGAACATGTCAATCCCCTCTCGTCGTACTGCTCGGTGTCTGTGCACTTCACGGGTACCTCGGCAAGCGCCCGGCATGCATGGCAGGAAAGGTGGGATCTTCGTCGTTGCGGCCGTCGGGCCCGCCCCGAAGAATCGACGGCATGGCGCAGCGAACCGTGCTCGTCGTCCTCTTCGACGATGTGCAGAGCATCGATGTCACCGGCCCCGTGGAGGTGTTCGCGGGCGCCGAGCAGCACACGCCGGGGTCGTACCGCGTCCGCACGGCCTCCCTGGACGGCGGCCCCGTGCGCACCTCCAGCGGCCTGACCCTGGTACCCGACGGGGCGCTCGCCGACGCCGGCGGCCCGGATCTGCTGCTGGTGCCGGGCGGGCCCGGGACCCGCGATCCGGACCGGCGGCTGACCGACTGGCTGCGCCGGCACGGGCCGCGCGCCGAACGGCTGGTCTCGGTGTGCACCGGGGCGCTCCTGCTCGCCGCGGCGGGCCTGCTGGACGGCCGGCGGGCCACCACCCACTGGGCCCACTGCGACAAGCTCGCCCGCGACCACCCGGCCGTCGAGGTCGACCCCGAGCCGATCTACGTCCGCGACGGCCATGTCGCCACCTCCGCCGGCGTCACCTCCGGCATCGACCTGGCGCTCGCGCTGGTCGAGGAGGACCTGGGCCGGGACACCGCCCTCGCCGTCGCCCGGCACCTGGTGGTGTTCCTGCGCCGGCCGGGCAACCAGGCCCAGTTCAGCGCCCAGCTCGCCGCCCAGACGGCCCGGCGCGAACCGCTGCGGGACGTCCAGCAGTGGATCAGCGAGCATCCGGCCGCCGACCTGAGCGTGGCGGCGCTGGCCGCCCGCGCCCGGCTCTCACCCCGTCACTTCGCCCGCGCCTTCCGGGCCGAGACCGGCATGACACCCGGCCGCTACGTCGACCGGGTCCGCCTGGAACACGCCCGGCGCCTGCTGGAGGACACCGCCGAGGGCATCGAGCGGATCTCCCGCAGCAGCGGCTACGGCACTCCCGAGGCGATGCGCCGCGCCTTCGTGCGCGCCCTCGCCGCCTCCCCGGCGGAGTACCGGCGCCGCTTCCGCCCCGCCACCACGACCTCCTGACCGCACAGGCCGCTCCACCACCGGAACCCCGCCGAAAGGACCCCGATGCAGATCGCCGTCGTCCTCTACGACCGCTTCACCGCCCTCGACGCCGTCGGACCGTACGAGATCCTCGGCCGTATCCCGGACGCCGAGACCGTCTTCGTGGCGGAGCGGACCGGACCCGTCCGCACCGACCAGGGCAGCCTCGCCCTCACCGCCGACAAGACCTTCGCCGAGGTGCCGGCCCCCGACATCGTGGTGGTGCCGGGCGGCCCCGGGCAGGACGCACAGATGGAGAACCCGGCCCTGCTGGACTGGCTGCGCGCCGCCGACACCACCAGCACCTGGACGACGTCCGTGTGCACGGGCTCGCTGCTGCTGGCCGCCGCGGGGCTGCTGGACGGGCGCAGGGCCGCCTCGCACTGGCTGGCGCTGGACCTCCTCGCGCGCTTCGGCGCGCGGTCCACCGGCGAACGGGTCGTCCTCGACGGCAAGTACGTCACCGCCGCGGGCGTCTCGGCCGGCATCGACATGGGCCTCATTCTGCTGGGCCGGATCGCCGGCGACGACCACGCGCGGGCCGTCCAGCTGCTGACCGAGTACGACCCCCAGCCGCCCTACGACGCCGGATCCCCGCACAAGGCCCCCGCGCACCTCGTCGAGGAGTTCCGCGCCAAGAGCCGGTTCATCCTGACGTAGTCCAGGTGAAGCGCGGCTGCCGGCGCTCCAGGAACGCGGCGACGCCCTCCGCGGTGTCGCCGCTCTCCCGCGCCCGCGCGGTCCAGTGCGCGTCGCGGTCCGTGCGCCCGTTCGCGAACTCCTTGGCCGCGGCCTGCGTCAGCTGCGAGCGCGCGGCCAGGATCCGGGTGAACTCGGCGACACGCTTGCTGAGTTCACCGGCCGGCAGCAGCTCGTCCACGAGGCCGGTGCGCAGCGCCCGCTCCGCCTCGATCAACTCGCCGGAGAACAGCAGGTACTTGGCGGTGGCCGGCCCGACCAGGGACACCAGCCGACGGGTGGAGGACGCCGGGTAGACGATCCCGAGCTTCGCCGGTGTCACCCCGAACAGCGCGCCCTCCTCGGCGAACCGCAGGTCGCAGGCGGCCGCGAGCTGCGACCCGCCGCCCACGCAGTGCCCCCGGATCGCCGCCACCGTCGGCTTCGGGAAGGCGGCCAGCGCCTCCTCGGCGGCCACCGCGAGGCCCTGCGCCTCCTCGGGCGACCCCCGCAGGGTGGAGATGTCGGCGCCCGCGCAGAAGGTGCCGCCCTCGCCGGTCAGCACCAGCGCGCGCACCTCGGCGTCGGCGGCGAGCGTCTCCAGCAGCGGCGGCAGCGCGCGCCACATGGCGGCGGTCATGGCGTTGCGCTTGGCCGGGTGGTGGATCACGACGGTGGCGACCGAGTCGGCGACGCGGTGCAGCAGCTGGGGCTCCATGCGCCGGATGCTAACCGCCCGCCCGGTCCGTCCGGTCGGCGGGTCGGCGGCGGTCGAGGGAGGGCCGGTCGCCGACAAACCCGTACAACCCGAATAGTTCGTAAAGTCGGCAGGGGTGGGACAGGAGCAGTCCCACAACTGACCGTGTCATACGCCAACGGTCAAAAACGCTCGAATAGTGCTGACTTGTGTTCAGATCTTCGGCGCTGACGTGCCCGTTGCCAACACTCGACGTGTGGTGACAATCGAGCGCGAGGGTGGCGACCGGACGATGGCAGGCGGCGCAGAGGCACCCCTTGAGGAGAAGACGCCCGACCCGCTGCCGTACGAGGGCGTCTGGCGGTTCACCGCTCCCGCGGCCGACGCCTCGGTCCCGCAGGCCCGGCACGCGGTCCGGGACCTGCTGCGGCGCCAGGGCGTACCGGTCTCCGAGGACGTGGCGCAGGGTCTGCTGCTGATCGTGTCGGAGCTGGTCACGAACGCCGTCCGGCACGCGGCGGTGCTGTCGCCGATGCTCGCCGTCGAGGTCGCCGTCGGCGCCGAGTGGGTGCGGGTCTCGGTGGAGGACAACCACCCCTACCGCCCGACCGCCCTGGAGGCCGACCACGGGCAGACCGGCGGTCGCGGACTGCTGCTGGTGCGGGAGATCACCCGGGAGGCGGGCGGGGTGTGCGACGTGGAGCACACCACGAGCGGCGGCAAGGTCATCTGGGCCGCCCTGCCGCTCGCCGTCGCGCGGCCCCCTCGTCCCTGACCGGCCGGCGGAGCCCGACCAGGAGCCCTACCAGCCCGCCGACGGCCCGGTCAGCTCCCTGATCGCGGGCCGGGCCGCGTCCAGGACCGTCATGAACCACGCCGAGAACGGGTCGGCGGTGTGCCGCTCGGCCAGCTCGGCCGCGGTCACGAAGGCGGTCGCGCCGACCTCCTCCGGATCCGCGGCGAGCGGCGCCTGCACCAGTCCCACGAACAGGTGGTTGTACTCCTGCTCCACCAGGCCCGACGCCGGGTCCGGGTGGTTGTAGCGGACCGTGCCCGCCTCCGCGAGCAGCGACGGGGAGACGCCCAGCTCCTCGTAGGTGCGCCGGGCGGCGGCCGCGAACGGCGCCTCGCCCGGGTACGGGTGGCCGCAGCAGGTGTTCGACCACACACCGGGGGAGTGGTACTTGCCCAGGGCGCGCTGCTGGAGCAGCAGCCGGCCGCGCTCGTCGAAGAGGAAGACCGAGAACGCCCGGTGCAGCTGCCCGGGCGCCTGATGGGCGGCCAGCTTCTCCGCGGTGCCGATCGTGACGCCGTTCTCGTCGACCAGTTCCAGCAGAATCGCGTCCGTGGTGCCGCTCGACGCACTGTGCGTCGCGGTGGCAGGTGTGATCGGCATACCCATCCTTCGCCTCGTTCCTCGCGCCCCAGTCTGCCGTACGAAACCGGCACTCCCGGCACTTCCCGGTGCGTCCCGCATGTCCCGCCCGGGAGGTGCGCGGGCGCCGGAGCAGGTCGGACGCCGGAAGCGGGGCCCGGTAGGTGATCGTGCCCGGCGGGACCGGCGGGGAACCGTCCGGACTGGTGTGCGACACCCGTCCCGGTGTCAGGGATGCCTCAGTGGCAGAGCCGCGCCTCGTGCTCCGCGTGGCCGACCGGCTCCAGCTGGAAGGTGCAGTGCTCCACGTCGAAGTGGTCGCCGATGCAGCCCTGCAACTCGTGCAGCATCTTCTCGTGGCCGATCGCGTTCAAGGCGTCGGAGCGGACCACGACGTGCGCGGACAGCACCGGCATGCCCGAGGTGATCGTCCAGGCGTGCAGGTCGTGGACGTCCTCCACCCCGTCCAGCGCCAGGATGTGGGCCCGCACCTCGGCCATGTCGACGCCCTTCGGCGCCGACTCGAGCAGCACGTCCAGCGTCTCGCGCAGCAGCTTGACGGTGCGCGGCACGATCATCAGGGCGATGACCAGCGAGGCGATCGGGTCCGCGGCCTGCCAGCCGGTGGTCAGGATCACCACCGCCGACACCAGCACCGCCACCGAGCCCAGCGCGTCCGCCGCCACCTCCAGGAAGGCGCCGCGCACGTTCAGGCTCTCCTTCTGGCCGCGCATCAGCAGCGTGAGCGAGATCATGTTGGCGGCCAGGCCGATCAGACCGAACACCACCGTCAGACCGCCCTCGGTGCCGGCCGGGGTGAGGAACCGCTGGATCGCCTCGTACAGCACATAGCCGCCGACGCCGAGCAGCAGCAGACAGTTGGCGAGCGCGGCGAGTATCTCGGCGCGGGCGTAGCCGAAGGTGCGGTTGCCGCTCGCGGGGAGGTTGGCGAAGTGGATGGCGAGCAGGGCCATGCCGAGACCCAGGGCGTCCGTCGCCATGTGGGCCGCGTCGGCGATCAGCGCCAGCGAGTCCGCGAGCACACCGCCGACGATCTCCACCACCATGACGGTGATCGTGATCGACAGCGCGATCCGCAGCCGGCCGCGGTACGCCGCGGCGGCCGTACCGGTGGCCGGTGCGCCGTGCGCGTGTCCGTGGTCGTGCCCAGCCCCCATGAGAGCCGCCCTCCTGTGATCGGTCCGGATCACAGTGAACTACGGGTGGGGGGTATCCGGCAACGCGGCACTGAACACCGTTGTCATATGCTCTGACCTGCGCAAACGAAGCCCAGGTCAGAGCATTTCAGCGGCTGTGGTGCAGCTGCCAGCCCTCCCACGCCGACTCGACCATCTCGCGTACCCCGCGCCGGGCGGTCCACCCCAGCTCCACGGCGGCCCGCTCGGCGCAGGCCACGGCCCGCGGCGCGTCACCCGGGCGGCGCGGCTCGACGAGCGCCGGGCGCCCGTCACCGGTCACCTCGCCGATCAGCGTGACCAGCTCCCGCACCGAGACGCCCTCGCCGCGCCCGATGTTCACCGTCAGATCGCCCGCCGCGTCCCCGGCGGACAGCCGGCGGGCCGCCGCCAGGTGCGCCTCCGCGAGGTCGGCGACATGGATGTAGTCCCGGACGCAGGTGCCGTCGGGCGTCGGGTAGTCGTCGCCGAAGATCCGCGGCGCCTCACCGCGGGTGAGCCGGTCGAAGACCATCGGCACGACGTTGAAGACACCGGTGTCGGCCAGCTCCGGGGCGGCCGCGCCGGCCACGTTGAAGTAGCGCAGGCAGACCGTCGCGATGCCGTGCGCCCGGCCCGCGGCCCGTACCAGCCACTCCCCGGCGAGCTTGGTCTCGCCGTAGGGGTTCACCGGGGCGCACGCGGTGTCCTCGGTGATGAGGTCCACGTCCGGGTTGCCGTAGACGGCGGCCGAGGAGGAGAAGAGGAACCGCCGCACACCGGCCGCGGCGGCCGCGTCCAGCAGGGTCGCCAGCCCGCCCACGTTCTCCGCGTAGTACCGCGTGGGTTGCGCCACGGACTCGGCGACCTGCTTGCGCGCGGCGAGATGCACCACACCGGTTACCTCGTGCTCGCCGAGGACCCGCTTCAGCAGCTCGCCGTCCAGCGACGACCCCCGCACCAGCGGAATGTCCGCCGGGAGCCGGGCGGGCGCGCCCGTCGACAGATCGTCCAGCGCGACGACCCGCTCGCCGGCCTCGGCCATCGCCCGCGCCACGTGTGCCCCGATGTACCCGGCACCGCCGGTGATCAGCCATGTCATGGTCGCCCACCCTAATCCCCGGCCGCTCGGGCACCCGTACGCACCCGTACGCGCACTCCGGCATCGCCGTATGCCGTGTATGTCCGTTCTGTAAGTGCGATTTTGTGCGCCGGCCCCCGCAGCCCTCATGATGATCACGGCAAGGCGGCTTGCAGAGAGGGACGTCCGGGCCGTGAACGGGCGGTGAACGCGGGTCTCCCATCATCCGATAGCCTCTGCCGACATGCCGCCGCCTGGTGCCGCCGATGTACGGCCAAGGGGCGCCCCCACGATGTTCAGGCCCGGCGCGATCGCGTCGGCACGCAGGGAGTGAGTTCGGTTGCCGACCGCCATCCTCACCGGTCAGCCGGTCCCCGGATCGTCGATCGAGGGCGATCTGCGGTCGCTCGGCTTCGAGGTGCGCACCGCCGCCGACGCCGCGGACGCCGAGACGCTGCTCGCCCAGGTGCCCGGCGACCAGCGCGTCGCGGTCGTCGACGCCCGCTTCGTCGGCCATCTGCACGCCCTGCGCCTCGGTCTGACCGACCCCCGCTTCCCGCTGGCCGCCGTCCCCGGCGCCGTCACCGCGCAGCCGGCCGGCCGCCAGGCCCTGACCCGCGCGATGGCCCGCGAGAACTCCGCCTCCGGCGGCACCGCCGTCGCCGTGGACAGCCTCAGCCTCGCCGACCGGGTGGTCACCGCCCTCGACGCCGACGGCGCCGGCCCGCACCGCCCCGAGCTGGGCAGCCTGGTCGCCACCGTCCCCGCCGACCCGCAGGCCCGCAACGAGGCCCGCCAGGCGGTGGCCGCCGTGGACGACGAGGCGGTCCGGCTGAAGTCGGCCGTGAAGGCCCGCGACGGCTTCTTCACCACCTACTTCATCAGCCCGTACTCCCGCTACATCGCCCGCTGGTGCGCGCGCCGCGGCCTCACCCCGAACCAGGTCACCACCGCCTCGCTGATCACCGCGCTGATCGCGGCGGCCTGCGCGGCCACCGGCACCCGGGGCGGCTTCGTCGCGGCCGGCGTCCTGCTGATCGCCTCGTTCGTGCTGGACTGCACCGACGGCCAGCTCGCCCGCTACTCCCTCCAGTACTCCACGCTCGGCGCCTGGCTCGACGCCACCTTCGACCGCGCCAAGGAGTACGCCTACTACGCGGGTCTCGCGCTCGGCGCGGCCCGCGGCGGCGGCCATGACGATGTGTGGGCGCTCGCGCTCGGCGCGATGGTCCTCCAGACCTGCCGGCACGTCGTGGACTTCTCCTTCAACGAGGCCAACCACGACGCCACCGCCAACACCAGCCCCACCGCCGCCCTCTCCGACAGGCTCGACAGCGTCGGCTGGACGGTCTGGGTGCGCCGCATGATCGTCCTGCCGATCGGCGAACGCTGGGCGATGATCGCGGTCCTCACCGCCGTCACCACCCCGCGCATCACCTTCTACGCGCTGCTCGTCGGCTGCGCCTTCGCCGCGACCTACACCACCGCCGGCCGCGTGCTGCGCTCCCTGACCCGCAAGGCGCGGCGCACCGACCGCGCGGCGGCGGCGCTCGCCGACCTCGCCGACTCCGGGCCGCTCGCCCAGGGCCTGGCGCGGGTGCTCAGGAAGCCCGCCCGCCGGCTGCCCGCCCTCACCGCGCCCGCGATCGCCCTGCTCGGCGGTGCCGCCGTGGTCGCCACCGCCGTCCTCGCCGGCTTCGGCAGCCCCTGGCCGGCGGTCGCCGCCGCCGTTTACGTCCTGACCTCGGCCCTCGCCGTGGCCCGTCCCCTCAAGGGCGCCCTCGACTGGCTCGTCCCGCCGTTCTTCCGCGCCGCCGAGTACGGCACGGTCCTCGCGCTCGCGGCCGACGCGGGGGTGAACGGAGCGCTTCCTGCGGCTTTCGGCCTGGTGGCGGCCGTCGCCTACCATCACTACGACACGGTGTACCGCATCCGTGGCAACGCGGGCGCGCCGCCGCTCTGGCTCGTGCGGGCGATCGGGGGGCACGAGGGCCGGACGCTGGTGGTCGCCGTGCTGGCCGTGCTGCTGACCGCCGCACAGTTCACGGTGGCGCTCACGGCCCTCGCCGTGGCCGTCGCCCTGGTGGTGCTCGTCGAGAGCATCCGCTTCTGGGTGTCCGCAGGGGCGCCCGCCGTACACGATGAAGGAGAACCCGCATGATCGGCCTCGTGCTGGCGGCCGGCGCCGGACGGCGTCTGCGCCCCTACACCGACAGCCTTCCCAAGGCGCTGGTGCCGGTGGGGCCCGCGGGCATAGAAGGCGAACCCACGGTTCTCGACCTCACCCTCGGCAACTTCGCCGAGATCGGTCTGACCGAGGTCGCGGTCATCGTCGGCTACCGCAAGGAGGCCGTGTACGAGCGCAAGGCGGCGCTGGAGGCGAAGTACGGCCTCAAGCTCACCCTGATCGACAACGACAAGGCCGAGGAGTGGAACAACGCCTACTCCCTGTGGTGCGGCCGTGACGCCCTCAAGGACGGGGTGATCCTCGCCAACGGCGACACCGTCCACCCGGTCTCCGTCGAGAAGACCCTGCTCGCCGCGCGCGGCGAGGGCAAGAAGATCATCCTCGCCCTGGACACGGTGAAGAGCCTGGCCGACGAGGAGATGAAGGTCGTCGTCGATCCCGAGCGGGGCATGACGAAGATCACCAAGCTGATGGACCCGGCCGAGGCGACCGGCGAGTACATCGGCGTCACCCTCATCGAGGGGGACGCCGCCCCGGAGCTGGCCGACGCGCTGAAGACGGTCTGGGAGACCGACCCGCAGCAGTTCTACGAGCACGGCTACCAGGAACTGGTGAACCGCGGCTTCCGTATCGACGTCGCGCCGATCGGCGAGGTCGACTGGGTGGAGATCGACAACCACGACGATCTCGCCCGGGGACGGGAGATCGCGTGCCGGTACTGACCAGGCTCATCCCCTCACCGCTCGTCGTCGACATCCGCCCCGGCGCTCTCGACGACCTGGCCTGCGTCCTCGCCGACGAGCGCATCTCGCACTCCGGCCGGCTCGCCGTGGCCGTCAGCGGCGGCTCCGGCGCCCTGCTGCGCGAGCGGGTCGCCCCGCAGCTGCCCGGCGCCACCTGGTACGAGGTCGGCGGGGGCACCCTCGACGACGCCGTGCGGCTGGCGAGCGACATAAAGGCCGGCCACTACGACGCGGTCGTCGGCCTCGGCGGCGGCAAGATCATCGACTGCGCCAAGTTCGCCGCGGCGCGGGTCGGCCTGCCGCTGGTCGCCGTACCGACGAACCTCGCGCACGACGGCCTGTGCTCGCCGGTCGCCACCCTCGACAACGACGCCGGGCGCGGCTCCTACGGGGTGCCGAACCCGATCGCGGTCGTCATCGACCTGGACGTGATCCGCGAGGCCCCGGTCCGCTACGTCCGGGCCGGCATCGGCGACGCCGTCTCCAACGTCTCCGCGATCGCGGACTGGGAGCTGGCGAACCGCGTCAAGGGCGAGAAGATCGACGGTCTCGCCGCCGCCATGGCCCGCCAGGCCGGCGAGGCCGTGCTGCGGCACCCCGGCGGAATCGCGGACAACGCCTTCCTCCAGGTGCTCGCCGAGGCGCTGGTGCTCAGCGGTATCGCCATGTCGGTGTCGGGTGACTCCCGCCCGTCCTCCGGCGCCTGCCACGAGATCAACCACGCCTTCGACCTGCTCTTCCCCAAGCGGGCGGCCGCCCACGGCGAGCAGTGCGGCCTGGGCGCGGCCTTCGCGATGTATCTGCGCGGGGCCCACGAGCAGTCGGCCCACATGGCCGGGGTGCTGCGCCGGCACGGTCTGCCCGTGCTGCCGGAGGAGATCGGCTTCACCGCCGACGAGTTCGTCAAGGTCGTGGAGTTCGCCCCGGAGACCCGGCCCGGCCGCTACACGATCCTCGAACACCTCGACCTCAAAACCGACCAGATCAAGGACATCTACGCCGACTATGTCAAGGCCATCGGTAGCTGAACTCCGGCCGGTCGTCCACCCTCCGGGGGTGAAGGACCGGCGCAGCGGTGAGCACTGGATGGGGCGCCTCTACATGCGTGAGGTGTCCCTGCGGGTCGACCGCTACCTGGTGAACACCAGGGTCACGCCCAACCAGCTCACGTACCTGATGACCGTCTGCGGCGTCCTCGCGGCCCCGGCACTCCTGGTGCCGGGGATCTGGGGGGCGGTGCTCGGCGTGGTCATGGTCCAGCTGTACCTGCTGCTGGACTGCGTCGACGGCGAGGTCGCCCGCTGGAAGAAGCAGTACTCGCTCGGCGGGGTCTACCTCGACCGCGTCGGCGCCTACCTCACCGACGCCGCCGTCCTGGTCGGCCTCGGCCTGCGCGCCGCCGACCTGTGGGGCGAGGGCCGCGTCGACTGGCTGTGGGCCTTCCTCGGCACCCTGGCCGCGCTCGGCGCCATCCTGATCAAGGCCGAGACCGACCTGGTCGGCGTCGCCCGCCACCAGACCGGCAAGCCGCCGGTGCAGGAGTCCGCCTCCGAGCCGCGCTCCTCCGGGATGGCGCTGGCCCGCCGGGCCGCCGCCGCGCTCAAGTTCCACCGGCTGATCCTCGGCATCGAGGCGTCCCTGCTGATCCTGGTCCTCGCGATCGCCGACCAGATCCACGGCGATCTGTTCTTCACCCGTCTCGGCACCGCCGTCCTCGCCGGGATCGCCCTGCTCCAGACGGTGCTGCACCTCGTGTCCATCCTCGTGTCGAGCAGGCTGCGGTGAGTGCCATGAAGTCAGCGGAGACATCCCTCAAGGTCGGCGCGGTCGTCATCACCATGGGCAACCGCCCCGACGAGCTGCGTGCCCTGCTGGAGTCGGTCGCCCAGCAGGACGGCGCCCCCGTCGAGGTCGTCGTGGTCGGCAACGGCTCGCCCGTCCCGGACGTGCCCGCGGGCGTGCGCACCATCGAGCTGCCCGAGAACCTCGGCATCCCGGGCGGCCGCAACGTGGGCGTCGAGGCCTTCGGGCCCGGCGGCCGCGACGTCGACATCCTGCTCTTCCTCGACGACGACGGCCTGCTCGCCCGCACCGACACCGCCGAGCTGTGCCGCGAGGCCTTCGCGGCCGACGACCGGCTCGGCATCATCAGCTTCCGGATCGCCGACCCCGAGACCGGTGTCACCCAGCGCCGCCACGTGCCGCGGCTGCGCGCCTCGGACCCGATGCGCTCCTCGCGGGTCACCACCTTCCTCGGCGGCGCCAACGCCGTCCGCACCGCGGTGTTCGCCGAGGTCGGCGGGCTGCCGGACGAGTTCTTCTACGCCCACGAGGAGACCGACCTGGCCTGGCGGGCCCTCGACGCGGGCTGGATGATCGACTACCGGTCGGACATGGTGCTGTACCACCCGACCACCGCCCCGTCCCGGCACGCGGTCTACCACCGCATGGTGGCCCGCAACCGGGTCTGGCTCGCCCGCCGCAACCTGCCCGGCCTGCTGGTGCCCGTGTACCTGGGCGTCTGGCTGCTGCTCACCCTGGCCCGCCGCCCCTCGCGGCCCGCGCTGAAAGCGTGGTTCGGCGGATTCCGGGAAGGCTGGACGACGCCGTGCGGTCCCCGCCGGCCCATGAAGTGGCGTACGGTGTGGCGGCTGACTCGGCTGGGCCGGCCTCCGGTGATCTGACAGGCTCGCCCCCGAGGCGGGCCGCGACCGTCGGTCCCGGCTCCCGCCAGGCCCGCACCGGCCGCGCATCTTCGAAGACGAAAGTTTCCACTAGTGAGTGAGACAACGCACGACGGCAAAGTCGCCGTGACCGAGCCCTTGTCGCCCGACGCGAACCTGACGCCGGCCGAGCTCGCCGCGAAGTACGGCCTGTCCGTGAGCGGCGCCCGGCCCTCGCTCGTCGAGTACGTCCGCCGGCTCTGGGGACGGCGTCACTTCATCATCGCCTTCTCCCAGGCCAAGCTGACCGCGCAGTACAGCCAGGCGAAGCTCGGCCAGCTGTGGCAGGTCGCCACCCCGCTGCTGAACGCGCTCGTCTACTACCTGATCTTCGGGCTGATCCTGAACGCGGGCCGCGGCATGTCCCGGGACGTGTACATCCCGTTCCTGGTCACCGGTGTCTTCGTCTTCACCTTCACCCAGTCCTCGGTGATGGCCGGTGTCCGCGCGATCTCCGGCAACCTCGGCCTGGTGCGCGCCCTGCACTTCCCGCGCGCCTCGCTGCCGGTGTCGTTCGCGCTCCAGCAGCTCCAGCAGCTGCTGTTCTCGATGATCGTGCTGTTCGCGGTGGCCTGCGCGTTCGGCAGCTACCCGGATCTGTCATGGGTGCTGATCCTGCCGGTGCTGGCCCTGCAGTTCCTGTTCAACACCGGCCTCGCGCTGATCGTGGCGCGGATGGGCGCGAAGACGCCGGACCTGGCCCAGCTGATGCCGTTCATCATGCGGACCTGGATGTACGCCTCCGGGGTGATGTTCTCCATCCCGATCATGCTCCAGGACAAGCCGGCCTGGATCGCGGACGTGCTCCAGTGGAACCCTGCCGCCATCTACATGGACCTGATGCGCTTCGCGCTGATCGACGGCTACGGCTCCGAGAACCTGCCCCCGCACGTCTGGGCGGTGGCGCTGGGCTGGGCGCTGCTCACCGCCGTGGGCGGTTTCGTGTACTTCTGGAAGGCGGAGGAGAGGTACGGCCGTGGCTGAGGCACGCATTCCCACTGTCATCGCCGACGAGCTGCACATCGTCTACCGCGTCAACGGCGCCAAGGGCGGCAAGGGCAGTGCCACGGCCGCGCTGAGCCGCATCCTGAAGCGGGGCTCCGACGACGCGGCCCGCGGGGTGCGCAAGGTGCACGCCGTGCGCGGTGTCTCCTTCGTCGCCTACCGCGGCGAGGCGATCGGCCTGATCGGCTCCAACGGCTCCGGCAAGTCCACCCTGCTGCGCGCCATCGCCGGTCTGCTGCCGGCCGAGAAGGGCAAGGTCTTCACCGACGGCCAGCCCTCGCTGCTCGGCGTCAACGCGGCCCTGATGAACGACCTCACCGGCGAGCGCAACGTCATATTGGGCGGGCTCGCCATGGGCATGACCCGCGAGGAGATCAAGGAGCGCTACCAGGAGATCGTCGACTTCTCCGGCATCAACGAGAAGGGCGACTTCATCACCCTGCCGATGCGCACCTACTCCTCCGGCATGGCGGCCCGGCTGCGGTTCTCCATCGCCGCGGCCAAGGACCACGACGTCCTCATGATCGACGAGGCGCTGGCCACCGGCGACCGCAAGTTCCAGAAGCGCTCCGAGGAGCGCATCCGCGAGCTGCGCAAGGAGGCCGGCACGGTCTTCCTGGTCAGCCACAACAACAAGTCCATCCGCGACACCTGCAACCGCGTGCTCTGGCTGGAGCGCGGCGAGCTGCGCATGGACGGCCCGACCGAAGAGGTCCTGAAGGAGTACGAGAAGTTCACGGGCAAGTGACCCGATACGCGCCGGGCCCCGCCGGAACTGCTCCGGCGGGGCCCGGCGTCTGCAAAGGAAACACCAACTCCGGTCAGGCGCAGGAATCTTGGCGCCAATCGGTGTGTTCTTGTGATGCGCAGGACACCCCCGCGGATCCCTCTGCGTTGTACAACGTAAGCTGTACCGGTGCCGAATCGCGCCAAGTGGGGCGATTGTCCGCGACACCCTCCACCGGGACGGCCGTGCGAACGCCGGGCGGCGTGTCCGAAATAGTGTGTATTGCGTCGGCAGTGTAGAACGGGAGATGTGACGGCAATGGCTACGGAAACTCCCCGGCTCCCCGCAGCATGTGCCGTCCCCGCCCGAGGCAGCGCACGGTGACGGGAACCCCCACGGCGTACCGGGAGGACCCCGCAAGCGCCACCCTCGCCAAGGCCGCCGCCGAGAACTTCCCCGTGGCCCCCTTCTTCCTGCCCCGCGACTGGCGCACCGACCTCATGGCCGTCTACGGCTTCGCCCGTCTGGTCGACGACATCGGCGACGGCGACCTCGCCCCCGGCGGCGCCGACGCCCGCCTGCTCGGCGTCGCCCCCGAGCAGGCCCACGACCGGCTGGTACAGCTCGACGCCTTCGAGGCCGACCTGCGCCGCGTCTTCGACGAAGCCGACGGCGAGCCCCGCCACCCCCTGCTGCGCCGCCTGCGGCCGACCGTCCGCCGCCGCGCGCTCACCCCCGAGCCGTTCCTCGCGCTGATCGCCGCCAACCGCCAGGACCAGCTGGTCGACCGGTACGAGACCTACGACGACCTGCTCGCCTACTGCGAGTTGTCCGCCAATCCCGTCGGCCGCCTCGTGCTGGCCGTCACCGGCACCGCCACCCCCGAGCGGATCCGCCGCTCCGACGAGATCTGCACGGCGCTGCAGATCGTCGAGCACCTCCAGGACGTCGCCGAGGACCTCGGCCGCGACCGGATCTATCTGCCCGCCGAGGACATGAAGCGCTTCCACGTCCAGGAGGCGGACCTCGCGGCACCCTCCGCGGGCGCATCGGTGCGCGCGCTGGTCGCGTACGAAGCGCAACGCGCCCGCGATCTGCTGAATGAAGGCGCCCCCCTCGTGGGTAGCGTGCACGGCAGGCTCAGGCTGCTGCTCGCGGGGTTCGTGGCAGGGGGAAGGGCGGCCGTCGACGCGATCGCCGCCGCCGACTACGACGTACTTCCCGGCCCGCCCAAGCCCGGCAAGCTCCGGTTGCTGCGCGCGGTGGGCGTGACTCTGCGAGGAGAGGGGTGATCCGGACCGTGGAGGCCGAACCACACGTGTCCGCACCGGTACTCGCCGCCTACCGCTACTGCGAGACCGTCACCGGACAGCAGGCACGCAACTTCGCCTACGGCATCCGGCTGCTGCCGACGCCCAAGCGCCGCGCGATGTCGGCGCTGTACGCGTTCTCCCGGCGCGTCGACGACATCGGCGACGGCGCGCTCGGCGACGAGGTCAAGACCGCCCGCCTGGCGGAGACCCGGGCGCTGCTCACCCGGATCCGCGAGGACGCGGTCGACGAGGACGACACCGACCCGGTCGGCGTCGCCCTCGCCCACGCCGCCCGGACCTTCCCGATCCCGCTCGGCGGCCTGGACGAGCTGATCGACGGCGTGCTGATGGACGTCCGCGGCGAGCACTACGAGACCTGGGACGACCTCAAGCAGTACTGCCGCTGCGTGGCGGGCGCCATCGGACGCCTCTCGCTCGGCGTCTTCGGCACCGAACCCGCAGCCCGCGGCGCCGAGCGCGCACCCGAGTACGCCGACACCCTGGGGCTCGCCCTCCAGCTCACCAACATCCTGCGCGACGTCCGCGAGGACGCCGAGGGCGGGCGCATCTACCTGCCCACCGACGACCTCGCCAAGTTCGGCTGCTCGGCCGGGTTCGCCGGACCGACCCCGCCGGAGGGCTCCGACTTCGCGGGCCTGGTCCACTTCGAAGTACGGCGGGCCCGCGCCCTGTTCGCCGAGGGCTACCAGCTGCTGCCCATGCTCGACCGGCGCAGCGGCGCCTGCGTCGCCGCCATGGCGGGCATCTACCGCCGCCTGCTGGACCGCATCGAACGTGACCCGGAGGCCGTGCTGCGCGGCCGGGTCTCGCTGCCCGGCCGGGAGAAGGCCTACGTCGCCGTCCGCGGACTGTCCGGCCTGGACGCCCGGCACGTGACCCGACGCACCGTCCGGAGGCGCGCCTGATGCAGACCGTGGATCCGGGTGACGACACCGTCGAGAAGCGGCACGCAACCCTCCGCCGCACGGCCGCGTCCCTGACGGCAGCGGCCCGCCCGGGCCGGTTCCCGCGGCGCGGCCGACGCTCAGGGGAGGGCGCACGATGACCGACGGCACGAGGACCGAGCGCACGCCGCACGGCGGACCCGCCCGGGCGGGCCGGGACGCCGTGGTGATCGGCGGCGGCCTCGCCGGGATCACCGCCGCGCTGGCGCTCGCCGACGCCGGCGTCCGCGTCACCCTGCTCGAAGGCCGGCCGAGACTCGGCGGCCTGGCCTTCTCCTTCCGGCGCGGGGAACTGACCGTCGACAACGGCCAGCACGTCTACCTGCGCTGCTGCACCGCCTACCGCTGGTTCCTGGACCGCATCGACGCGACGGCGCTGGCACCGCTGCAGGATCGTCTCGACGTGCCCGTACTCGACGTCACCAAGCCCGAGGGCCGGCGGCTCGGCAGGCTGCGGCGCGATGCGCTGCCCGTCCCGCTGCACCTGGGACGCAGCCTCGCGACGTACCCGCACCTCTCGCTCGCCGAGCGCGCCGCGGTCGGCCGGGCCGCGCTCGCGCTCAAGGGGCTCGACCTCGCCGACCCCGCCCTCGACGACCAGGACTTCGGCAGCTGGCTGGCCGCGCACGGCCAGTCCCCGCGCGCCGTCGAGGCCCTGTGGGACCTGGTCGGCGTCGCCACCCTCAACGCGGTCGCGGGCCACTCCTCCCTGGCGCTGGCCGCCATGGTGTTCAAGACCGGTCTGCTCTCCGAGCCCGGTGCCGCCGACATCGGCTGGGCGCGCGTCCCGCTCGGCGACCTGCACGACCGGATGGCCCGCGCCGCGCTCGACACGGCCGGCGTCCGCACCGCACTGCGCACCCGCGTCACCTCCGTCTCCTCGTACGGCGACGGGCGCTGGAGCGTTCGGACGCCCGGCGAGACGATCGAGGCGGACACCGTGGTGCTCGCCGTGCCGCAGCGCGAGACGCACGAGCTGCTGCCCGACGGCGCCCTCGACGCCCCCGAGCGGCTGCTCGCCCTCGACACCGCCCCGATCCTCAACATCCACGTCGTCTACGACCGCAAGGTGCTCGACGCGCCCTTCCTCAGCGCGCTCGGCACCCCCGTGCAGTGGGTCTTCGACCGCACCGAGGCGTCCGGACTGCGCGGCGGCCAGTACCTGGCGCTGTCCCAGTCGGCCGCCCACGACGAGATCGACGCGCCGGTGGCGACACTGCGCGAGCGGTACCTGCCCGAACTGGAACGACTGCTGCCGCGCACCCGGGGCGCCGGCGTGCTGGACTTCTTCGTCACCAGGGAGCGCACCGCGACCTTCGCTCCCGCCCCCGGCGTCGGGCGACTGCGGCCCGGCGCCCGCACCAAGGCCCCCGGCCTGTACCTGGCCGGATCGTGGACCGCCACCGGGTGGCCCGCGACCATGGAGAGTGCGGTCCGCAGCGGCATCAACGCGGCGGACGCCGCGCTGCGCGCCCTGGGCCGGCCCCGCCCCCGCCATCTCTTCGACGTCGAGGAGGCGGCCTGATGCAACGGCTGCGCGGCGCGGCTGGTCACCGCACCCCCGGTACCGCAACAAGAGGAGTAACTGTGCCCACTGTGCCCCCGGCCTTCGAGGCTGCCGACGCGGTGGACGTGACCGCGCTCCTGGAGCGCGGCCGGACCCTGGCCACACCGGTGCTGCGGGCGGCCATCGACCGCCTGGCGCCTCCCATGGACACGGTCGCCGCCTACCACTTCGGCTGGATCGACGCCGAGGGCAAGCCGGCCGACGGTGACGGCGGCAAGGCCGTGCGCCCCGCGCTCGCCGTGCTGTCCGCCGAGGTCACCGGCGCCGCCCCGGAGATCGGCATCCCCGGAGCCGTGGCCGTCGAGCTGGTCCACAACTTCTCGCTGCTGCACGACGACCTGATGGACGGCGACGAACAGCGCCGCCACCGCGACACCGTCTGGAAGGTGCACGGCCCCGCCCAGGCCATCCTCGTCGGCGACGCCCTGTTCGCGCTGGCCAACGAGCTGCTGCTGGAGCTGGGCACCGTCGAGGCCGGCCGGGCCACCCGCCGGCTGACCACCGCGACCCGCGCCCTGATCGACGGCCAGGCGCAGGACATCTCCTACGAGCACCGCGACCGCGTCAGCGTCGAGGAGTGCCTGGAGATGGAGGGCAACAAGACCGGCGCCCTGCTCGCCTGCGCCTGCTCCATCGGCGCGGTGCTCGGCGGCGCGGACGACCGCACCGCCGACGCCCTGGAGAAGTACGGCTACCACCTCGGCCTCGCCTTCCAGGCCGTGGACGACCTGCTCGGCATCTGGGGCGACCCGGTCGCCACCGGCAAGCAGACCTGGAGCGACCTGCGCCAGCGCAAGAAGTCGCTGCCGGTGGTGGCCGCGCTCGCCGCGGGCGGCAGCGCCTCCGAACGGCTCGGCGACATCCTCGCCGCCGACGCCAAGAGCAGCGACTTCGCGAACTTCTCCGAGGAGGAGTTCGCGGCGCGTGCCGCCCTCATCGAGGAGGCGGGCGGCCGCGAGTGGACCGCCGAGGAGGCGCGCCGGCAGCACGCCATCGCCATCGAGGCCCTGGACGCCGTCGACATGCCCGACCGGGTGCGGGCGCAGTTCACGGCGCTCGCCGACTTCGTCGTCGTACGAAAGAGATGATCACTATCGGTCGAATAGCCCTCGCGTAGTCGCCGGCCGGTGCGCGTTCGGACGCGCACCGGCCGACGGCGGACCCACAGCAGATGCTCGCATTCGCAGGACTGCACGAAGGGGAAGCCATGACAGCGACGACCGACGGAAGCACCGGGGCCCCACCGCCCCGCGCTGCCGCGGCCAGCGAAACCGACACGCACAGCCCCGAGGCGGCCGGGGTCCACGAAGCCGCCGTCCGCGCCAACCTGCGCGCCATCGACCACCTGCTCGAACGGCAGGACGCCGAGGGCTGGTGGAAGGGCGACCTGGAGACCAACGTCACCATGGACGCCGAGGACCTGCTGCTCCGCCAGTTCCTCGGCATCCGCGACCAGCGGACCACCCACGCCGCGGCCCTCTTCATCCGCGGCGAACAGCGCGAGGACGGCACCTGGGCCACCTTCCACGGCGGCCCCGGCGACCTCTCCGCCACCGTCGAGGCCTACGTCGCCCTGCGGCTGGCCGGTGACGCGCCGGACGCGCCGCACATGGCGGCGGCCGCCGCGTGGATCCGCGCCCGCGGCGGGATCGCCGCCGCCCGCGTCTTCACCCGGATCTGGCTGGCCCTGTTCGGCTGGTGGAAGTGGGACGACCTGCCCGAACTCCCGCCCGAGCTGATCTGGTTCCCGTCCTGGGTGCCGCTCAACATCTACGACTTCGGCTGCTGGGCCCGGCAGACGATCGTCCCGCTGACCATCGTCTCCGCCAAGCGCCCGGTCCGGCCCGCGCCCTTCCCGCTGGACGAGCTGCACACCGACCCGCGCAACCCCAACCCGCCCCGGCCCCTCGCACCGGCCGCCAGCTGGGACGGGGCCTTCCAGCGGCTCGACAGGGGCCTGCACGCGCTGCGCAAGGTGGTGCCGCGCCGGCTGCGCCGGGCCGCCATGAACGCCGCCGCCCGCTGGATCATCGAACGGCAGGAGAACGACGGCTGCTGGGGCGGCATCCAGCCGCCCGCCGTGTACTCGATCATCGCGCTGCACCTGCTCGGCTACGACCTCGACCATCCCGTGCTGCGCGCCGGCCTGGAGTCGCTGGACCGTTTCGCCGTGTGGCGCGAGGACGGCGCCCGGATGATCGAGGCCTGTCAGTCACCGGTGTGGGACACCTGCCTGGCCACCATCGCACTCGTCGACGCCGGACTGCCCGCCGATCACCCGCAGTTGGTGAAGGCCGCCGACTGGATGCTCGGCGAGGAGATCGTCCGGCGCGGCGACTGGGCCGTACGCCGCCCCGAACTGCCGCCCGGTGGCTGGGCGTTCGAGTTCCACAACGACAACTACCCGGACATCGACGACACCGCCGAGGTGGTCCTCGCACTGCGCCGGGTGCGCCACCCCGAGCCGGAACGGGTCGAGCGGGCCATCGCGCGCGGGGTGCGCTGGAACCTCGGCATGCAGTCGAAGAACGGCGCCTGGGGCGCCTTCGACGTCGACAACACCAGCCCGTTCCCCAACCGGCTGCCGTTCTGCGACTTCGGCGAGGTCATCGACCCGCCGTCGGCCGACGTCACCGCGCACGTGGTGGAGATGCTGGCCGTCGAAGGGCTCGCCCACGACCCGCGCACCCGGCGCGGCATCGAGTGGCTGCTCGCCGAACAGGAGCCGGACGGCTCGTGGTTCGGCCGCTGGGGCGTCAACTACGTCTACGGCACCGGCTCGGTGGTGCCCGCGCTGACCGCCGCCGGCCTCCCGCTCACCCACCCGGCGATCCGCCGGGCGGTCGCCTGGCTGGAGCGGGTGCAGAACGACGACGGCGGCTGGGGCGAGGACCTGCGCTCCTACCGGGACGCCCGGGGCTGGAGCGGCCGCGGCGCCTCGACCGCCTCACAGACGGCCTGGGCGCTGATGGCGCTGCTGGCGGCCGGGGAGCGGGACTCCAAGGCGGTCGAACGCGGCGTCGCCTGGCTCGTCGCCACCCAGCGGGAGGACGGCTCCTGGGACGAGCCGTACTTCACCGGCACCGGCTTCCCCTGGGACTTCTCCATCAACTACCACCTCTACCGCCAGGTGTTCCCGCTCACCGCGCTCGGCCGCTACCTGCACGGCGAGCCGTTCTCCGCCGGCGGGGCCGTGCGGCCGCTCGCCGAGGCCAAGGGGAGCTGATGACCGCCCAGCCCGCCCCGGCCCCGCTGCTGATCGCCTGCGCGCTCGGCATCGAGCACCTGGCCCTGCGCCTGGGCGACCGCGGCGGCGCCGGCGGGCCCGTCACCGTGCTGCGCACCGGCATGGGCCCCAGAGCGGCCGAGCGCTCCGTCACCCGGGTCCTGGCCGGCCCGGCGCTCGCCGACGCCGCCGTGCTCGCCACCGGCTTCTGCGCGGGGCTCGCCCCCGGCATGCACCCCGGCGACCTGGTGGTCGCCGAGGAGACCCGGGACCCGCGCGGCAGCACCCCGTGCGTGGGCACCGAGCTGCTGGTCAAGGAACTGGTGCGGGCCGTGCCCGGCAGTACCGTCCACACCGGCCCGCTGACCGGCTCCGACCACGTCGTACGAGGTCAGGAACGGGCCGACCTGCTGCAGACCGGCGCGATCGCGGTCGACATGGAGTCGGCGGCCACGCTGCTGAGCGCCGGGCGCACAGGGGCTCGCCCGGTTGCGGCCGTCCGGGTGGTCGTGGACGCTCCAGAACATGAACTCGTCCGTATCGGCACGGTGCGCGGTGGAATATCGGCCTTCCGCGTCCTACGTTCCATCCTTCCCGCTTTCTTTGAATGGCACCGTAATGTGCTGCTCCCCAGGAGGTGAGCCCGATGGCCATGCCGCTGCGCCAGTCCATCAAGGTCGCTACATACTTGGCTGAACAGAAGCTCCGCCGGCGCGACAAGTTCCCGCTCATCGTCGAACTGGAGCCGCTCTTCGCCTGCAACCTCAAGTGCGAGGGATGCGGCAAGATCCAGCACCCGGCGGGGGTGCTCAAGCAGCGCATGCCGGTCGCCCAGGCGGTGGGAGCGGTGCTCGAGTCCGGTGCGCCGATGGTGTCGATCGCCGGCGGCGAGCCTCTGATGCACCCGCAGATCGACGAGATCGTCCGCCAGCTGGTGGCCAAGCGGAAGTACGTCTTCCTGTGCACCAACGCCATGCTGCTGCGCAAGAAGATGGACAAGTTCACGCCCTCGCCGTACTTCGCCTTCGCCGTGCACATCGACGGGCTGCGCGAGCGGCACGACGAGTCCGTCGCCAAGGAGGGCGTGTTCGACGAGGCCGTCGAGGCGATCAAGGAGGCCAAGCGGCGCGGCTTCCGGGTCACCACCAACTCGACGTTCTTCAACACCGACACCCCGCAGACCATCGTCGAGGTGCTGAACTTCCTCAACGACGACCTCGAGGTCGACGAGATGATGATCTCGCCGGCGTACGCCTACGAGAAGGCGCCCGACCAGGAGCACTTCCTCGGCGTGGAGCAGACCCGCGAGCTGTTCAAGAAGGCCTTCGCGGGCGGCAACCGGCGCCGCTGGCGGCTCAACCACTCGCCGCTCTTCCTGGACTTCCTGGAGGGCAAGGTCGACTTCCCGTGCACCGCGTGGGCGATCCCCAACTACTCGCTGTTCGGCTGGCAGCGCCCCTGCTACCTGATGAGCGACGGCTACGTGCCGACCTACCGCGAGCTGATCGAGGAGACCGACTGGGACCAGTACGGCCGCGGGAAGGACCCGCGCTGCGCCAACTGCATGGCGCACTGCGGCTACGAGCCCACCGCCGTCCTCGCCACCATGGGCTCGCTGAAGGAGTCCCTGCGGGCCATGCGCGAGACGGTCTCAGGAAACCGGGAGTGACCTCATGACCGCCGTCCCTCTGGGCGTTCCCGAGGTACCGGTCCGGCCGATCGCCGAGCGGCGCCCGTCGCGGCGGATCCACGTCGGGCCGGTGCCGGTCGGGGGCGGGGCCCCGGTGTCGGTGCAGTCGATGACGACGACCCGTACGTCGGACATCGGCGCCACCCTTCAGCAGATCGCCGAGCTGACCGCGTCCGGCTGCGAGATCGTCCGCGTCGCCTGCCCCACGCAGGACGACGCGGACGCGCTGGCGACCATCGCCCGCAAGTCGCAGATCCCGGTGATCGCGGACATCCACTTCCAGCCGAAGTACGTGTTCGCCGCGATCGAGGCGGGCTGCGCGGCCGTACGCGTCAATCCCGGCAACATCAAGCAGTTCGACGACCGGGTGAAGGAGATCGCGCGGGCCGCCAAGGACCACGGCACGCCGGTCAGGATCGGGGTCAACGCCGGGTCGCTCGACCGGCGGCTGCTGCAGAAGCACGGCAGGGCGACCCCGGAGGCGCTGGTCGAGTCGGCGCTCTGGGAGGCGTCGCTCTTCGAGGAGCACGGCTTCCGGGACATCAAGATCTCGGTCAAGCACAACGACCCGGTCGTGATGATCGAGGCCTACCGGCAGCTCGCCGAGCAGTGTGATTACCCGCTGCACCTCGGCGTCACCGAGGCCGGTCCGGCGTTCCAGGGCACGATCAAGTCGGCGGTCGCCTTCGGCGCGCTGCTGTCCCGGGGCATCGGCGACACCATCCGAGTGTCGCTGTCGGCCCCGCCGGCCGAGGAGGTCAAGGTCGGCATCCAGATCCTGGAGTCGCTGGGCCTTCGGCAGCGGCGGCTGGAGATCGTGTCCTGCCCGTCCTGCGGGCGCGCCCAGGTCGACGTCTACAAGCTGGCCGACGAGGTCACCGCCGGCCTTGAGGGCATGGAGGTGCCCCTGCGGGTCGCCGTCATGGGGTGCGTGGTGAACGGCCCGGGCGAGGCCCGTGAGGCGGACCTTGGCGTCGCCTCCGGCAACGGGAAGGGGCAGATCTTCGTCAAGGGCCGGGTCGTCAGGACCGTCCCCGAGTCGAAGATCGTGGAGACCTTGATCGAGGAGGCGATGAAGATCGCCCAGCAGATGGAGCAGGACGGCGTCGCGTCGGGGGAGCCGGCCGTCACCGTGAGCTGAACACCACGGACCGAAGGGGGCCCGAGCGTGACGATTCTGGAGAGCATCCGGGGACCACGCGACCTGAAGGCGCTGCCCGAAGAGCAACTGGGCGAACTGTCCGACGAGATCAGGGACTTCCTGGTGCACGCGGTCGCCAGGACCGGCGGCCATCTCGGGCCCAACCTGGGCGTGGTGGAACTGACCATCGCCCTGCACCGGGTCTTCGAGTCGCCGGCCGACCGCATCCTGTGGGACACCGGCCACCAGAGCTATGTGCACAAACTGCTCACCGGGCGGCAGGACTTCTCCAAACTGCGCGGCAAGGGCGGCCTGTCCGGCTATCCCTCGCGCGAGGAGTCCGAGCACGACGTCATCGAGAACAGCCACGCCTCCACCGCCCTCGGCTGGGCCGACGGGCTCGCCAAGGCCCGCGAGGTGCGCGGCGAGAGCGGGCACGTCGTCGCGGTCATCGGCGACGGGGCGCTCACCGGCGGCATGGCCTGGGAGGCGCTGAACAACATCGCCGCCGCCAAGGACCGGCCGCTGATCGTCGTCGTCAACGACAACGAGCGCTCCTACGCGCCGACCATCGGCGGCCTCGCCCACCACCTCGCCGCCCTGCGCACCACCGACGGCTACGAGCGGGCGCTGGCCTGGGGCAAGGAGGTGCTGCAACGCACCCCCGTGGTAGGACATCCGCTCTACGAGGCGCTGCACGGCGCCAAGAAGGGCTTCAAGGACGCGTTCGCCCCGCAGGGCATGTTCGAGGACCTGGGCCTGAAGTACGTCGGCCCGATCGACGGCCACGACGTGGCCGCCGTCGAGTCGGCGCTGCGGCGCGCCATGCGCTTCCACGGGCCGGTGCTGGTGCACTGCCTCACCGAGAAGGGCCGCGGCTACGAACCGGCCCTCGCGCACGAGGAGGACCACTTCCACACCGTCGGCGCCATGGACCCGCTCACCTGCGCCCCGCTGGCCCCCTCCGGCGGGCCGTCCTGGACCTCGGTGTTCGGCGACGAGATGGTGCGGATCGGCGAGGAGCGGGCGGACGTCGTGGCGATCACGGCGGCCATGCTGCGCCCCGTCGGCCTCGGCCGGTTCGCCGAGCGGTTCCCGGACCGGGTGTGGGACGTCGGCATCGCCGAGCAGCACGCCGCGGTCTCCGCGGCCGGTCTCGCCACCGGCGGGCTGCACCCGGTCGTCGCCGTCTACGCCACCTTCCTCAACCGGGCCTTCGACCAGCTGCTGATGGATGTCGCGCTGCACCGGTGCGGGGTGACCTTCGTGCTGGACCGGGCCGGGGTGACCGGGGTCGACGGGGCCTCCCACAACGGCATGTGGGACCTGTCGGTCCTCCAGGTGGTGCCGGGGCTGCGGATCGCCGCGCCCCGCGACGCCGACCAGCTGCGGGCCCAGCTGCGGGAGGCGGTCGCCGTGGACGACGCGCCGACCCTGGTGCGCTTCCCGAAGGAGTCCGTGGGGCCGGTGATCCCCGCGGTGGACCGGGTGGGCGGCATCGACGTCCTGCACCGCGCCGAGGCGGCCGAGGTGCTGCTGGTCGCCGTCGGTGTGATGGCGCCGGTGTGCCTCCAGGCGGCGGAGCTGCTCGCGGCACGCGGGATCGGCTGCACGGTCGTCGACCCGCGCTGGGTCAAACCGGTCGACCCGGAGCTGCCCGACCTCGCCGCCCGGCACCGGCTGGTGGCCGTCGTCGAGGACAACAGCCGCGCGGCCGGGGTCGGGGCCGCGGTGGAGCTGGCGCTCGGTGACGCCGACGTGGACGTGCCGGTGCGCCGGTTCGGCATTCCCGAGCAGTTCCTCGCCCATGCCAAGCGCGGCGAGGTGCTGGCCGACATCGGTCTCACCCCGGTCGAGATCGCGGGCCGGATCGGCGCGAGCCTGGCGGGCCGGGCGCAGCGGGCGATGCGGGCTGAGCGGCCGGAGAGGCCGGAAGGGCCGCAGAGCCCGGATGCGGGCGTGGCGGGCTCGCACGAAGCGGGTTCGCAGCCAGCGGCCCCGGAGCGAGTCACCGGACCGCAGGAGCCCGCAGCGCCCGCCGCCGTCGACGAGAAGCCGTCCGAGGAGACCCACGCATGACCACCGCGGAATCCGCGTCCCAGCCCTCGGAGCCGGCGCCCTCCGGGGAGTTCGACCTGGGCGCGCTGCTCGCCGAGCGCGGCGGCGAGCGCTACGAGCTGCACGCCCGGTACCTGAACCACCAGTTGCCGCGCATGCTGCACACCATCGGCTTCGACAAGGTCTACGAGCGGGCCGAGGGCGCGTACTTCTGGGACGCGGACGGCGACGACTACCTGGACATGCTCGCCGGGTTCGGGGTGATGGGCCTCGGCCGGCACCACCCCGTCGTCCGGAAGGCGCTGCACGACGTCCTCGACGCCCAGCTCGCCGACCTCACCCGGTTCGACTGCCAGCCGCTGCCCGGACTGCTGGCCGAGCGGCTGCTCGCGCACAGCCCGCACCTGGACCGGGTGTTCTTCGGCAACAGCGGCACCGAGGCCGTCGAGGCCGCGCTGAAGTTCGCCCGGTACGTCACCGGCCGGCCGAGGATCCTGTACTGCGCGCACGCCTTCCACGGACTGACCACCGGCTCGCTCTCCGTGAACGGCGAGTCCGGCTTCCGGGACGGCTTCGCCCCGCTGCTGCCGGACACCGCCGTCCCGCTCGGCGACCTCGACGCGCTCGCCCGGGAGCTGAAGCGGGGCGACGTGGCCGCGCTCATCGTGGAGCCGATCCAGGGCAAGGGGGTGCACGAGGCGCCGCCCGGCTATCTGCGCGCGGCCCAGGAGCTGCTGCACCGGCACAAGGCGCTGCTCATCGCGGACGAGGTGCAGACCGGCCTCGGCCGCACCGGCGACTTCTACGCCTACCAGCACGAGGACGGGGTCGAGCCGGACCTGGTGTGCGTGGCGAAGGCGCTGTCCGGCGGCTATGTGCCGGTCGGCGCCACCCTGGGCAAGGACTGGATCTTCAAGAAGATCTACTCCTCGATGGACCGGGTGCTGGTCCACTCGGCCAGCTTCGGGGCCAACGCGCAGGCCATGGCGGCGGGTCTCGCGGTGCTGTCGGTGATGGAGAACGAGCAGGTGGTGGCCGGTGTCCGGGCCACGGGCGAGCTGCTGAAGTCCCGGCTGGCCGCGCTCGTCGACCGCTATGAACTGCTCTCCGAGGTCCGCGGCCGGGGCCTGATGATCGGCATCGAGTTCGGCAGGCCCACGTCGCTGAAGCTGCGCGGCCGGTGGGCCATGCTCCAGGCCGCGCGCAAGGGTCTGTTCGCGCAGATGGTGGTCGTGCCGCTGCTCCAGCGGCACCGGATCCTCACCCAGGTCTCCGGCGACCACATGGAAGTGATCAAGCTGATCCCGCCGCTGATCATCGGGGAGCGGGAGGTGGACCGGTTCGTGGACGCCTTCACGGCCGTGATGGACGAGGCGCACAGCGGCGGCGGGCTGATGTGGGACTTCGGCAAGACGCTGGTGAAGCAGGCGGTGGCGAACCGGTAGTTCCTGATCCCTGTATGGTCGCCGCTCCGGTGCCTGGTTCCGCTCCCCGGTTCCGGTGCCAGGGGCCCGTGGCGCTTTTGCCTGTGAGGCAAGAAATTTGCCCGGAAGGCAACAGTCCGGCTGAATGGAGGCATGAGCTCCTCCGCCGCCGTCCCCGGCTCCGAGCCCGCCGGTGACCTGGCCACCGTGGCCCCGCAACTGCGCTCGCTGCGCCGCCGGGCCTCGCTCACCCTGGAGGCGGCGGCCCGCGCGGCCGGGCTGTCGCCCGCCCATCTCTCCCGGCTGGAGACCGGGCATCGCCAGCCGTCGCTGCCGATGCTGCTCGCTCTCGCCCGGGTCTACGGTACGACCGTCTCGGAACTGCTCGGCGAGACGGTCGCCGACCGGGACGCCGTGGTGCGCGCCGCCGACATGGAGCCGACCGCGGCGGGCGGCTGGACCTACCGGCAGGCCGGCGCGGCCGGACGCGGCATGCAGGCCCTGCGCGTCCATGTGCCGCACGGCTCCCAGGGCGACATCGTGCGGGTGCACCCCGGCGAGGAGTGGCTGTACGTCCTCCAGGGACGGCTCCGGCTGCGCCTCGGCGACACCACGCATCTGCTCGGCCCGGGCGACAGCGCGCACTTCGACTCGCTGACCCCGCACCGCATCGCCGCCGAGGACCCGGACGGCCTCGACCTGCTCTTCGTCCACACCCTGTTGCAGAGCCCCACGGCCGCGCTGTGCCTCGGCCCCGCCACCCACGTCACCGGAGAGACGCCATGAGCCGATCCCAGCCGCGATCCCAGCCGAACAAGTCCGACCGCCAGGTCTGGGTGCGGCTGTTCATCTACGTGGCCGCGGGGCACGTCTTCGCCGCCTTCCTCTTCCTGCTGTTCGCGGTCGGAGGAAAGTAGCGGCGGGGCCGCACGGCCGGAGTCAGTCGACCAGCCGCTCCCGCAGCCGCTCACGGGTCTGCGGGGTGACCTTCAGGCCCTGCTCCAGATAGGTGTCGACATCGCCCCAGGTCTGCTCGATGGTGTCGAACGCCGCCTCCAGATACTCGGCGCGCGCGTCGAAGAGCGGGCTGAGCAGTTCCATGACCTCGGGCGAGTAGGCCGAGGCGGAGCTGCTGCTGCGGCGCACCTTGTAGCGGCGGTGCTTGGCGTTGGACTCCAGGTAGTCGGCGACGATCGCCTCGCGCTCGACACCCAGCGCGAGCAGTGTCACCGCGATCGACAGGCCCGCGCGGTCCTTGCCCGCGGCGCAGTGCATCAGCGCGGGCACACTGTCCTCGGCGAGGGCGTGCAGCACCTGGGAGTGCTCGGCGGTGCGCTCCTTGATGATCGTGCGGTACGAGGCGATCATCCGCTCCGCCGCCTTGCCGTCCGCCAGCAGTCCGCGCAGCTGGTCCAGGTCGCCGTCGCGGACCATCTTCCAGAACTCGGCGCCGTCGGCCGGGTCGCTCAGCGGCAGGTTGACATTGCGCACGCCCGGCAGCTCGACGTCCGGGCCCTCCAGCTTCTGGTCCGCGGCGTTGCGGAAGTCGAAGATCGTGTGCAGGCCCAGGGAGGAGAGGAACACCGCGTCCTCGGCGGTGGCGTGCGCGAGATGGCCGCTGCGGTAGAGCACGCCGTGGCGCACCCGGCGGCCGTCGACGGTCGGGAGGCCGCCCACGTCGCGGAAGTTGCGCACTGCGGCCAGTTCGGGCTCGGTCGACGGGACCTGCTGCGTCACGTGGGCTCCTCCCAGTCGGCCCCGCCGCGCTGCTCGTCGGCGGGCACGTCCTCGACGATACGACATGGATTCCTGAGGCAATGAAGTTGTCCACAGCCGGGCCGGCCGGCCCGTCGGCGGTTGTCCACAGGCGTTGCCCGAACCCCTTTCGCCCCTCGATCATGTGGATGTCCGGTCGGAGCTGTCGGAATCTGTGGGGGAATGATGCTGGACATCGCCAGGGACGGTCGGACGTGGCTGCTGTCGGGCCCGAAGAGCAGTTACGCCGTCCACCTCACCGAGGACGACGCGCTGCTGCATCTGCACTGGGGCCCCAGGATCGCGCTCGCCGACGCCGAGGCACTGGCCGGCCGGCCGCTGCCGGACCACTGGCCGTTCGAGTCGGCGCTCGACGGCCGCGAGGAGTACCCGGTCGAGGGCGGCCCCCGGTTCGCACGACCCGCCCTTTCGGTGCGCACCGACGAGCGCCGCGGCACCGAGTGGGCCTTCGAGGCGTACGAGACCGAGGGTGGGGGCGAGGAGCTGCGGCTCCGCTTCCGGGACGCGGGGCTGACGATCACCCTGCACTACCGGATGCGGGACGACGTCGTGGAGCGCTGGGTGACCCTGCGCAACGAGGGGCCCGTGGTCGAGGTGCTGCGCGCCGACTCCGCGACCTGGACCCTGCCCGACCGCGAGGACTGGCGGCTCTCCCAGCTGCACGGCCGCTGGGCCGCTGAGTCCCGGCTGACCACCGCGCCCCTCACCTACGGGGAGAAGGTCGTCGGCAGCCGGCGCGGCCACACCGGCCACCAGCACCTGCCATGGGTGGCGCTGGACACCGACGCCACGGAGGAACGCGGCGAGGTCTACGGCTGCGCTCTTGGCTGGTCCGGCTCCTGGCGGATCGCCGTGGCCCAACTGCCCGACGCCAAGGTGCAGATCACCGGCGGCGCCGGACACGACGACTCGGGGCTGACCCGGCTGGCGGCGGGGGAGAGCTTCACGACGCCCGTCTTCGCCGGGCTGTGGAGCGACGGCGGCTTCGGCGGCGCGAGCCGCGCCTGGCACGCCTACCAGCGCGCGCACGTCATCCCCGACGCGGACCGGGACCGCCCGGTGCTGTTCAACTCCTGGGAGGCCACCGGGTTCGACATCTCCGAGGAGCGGCAGCGGGCGCTCGCCCGGCGGGCCGCCGCCGTCGGCGTGGAGCTGTTCGTGGTCGACGACGGCTGGTTCGGCGCCCGCACCGACGACCGGGCCGGGCTCGGCGACTGGACACCCAACCCGGACCGCTTCCCGGCCGGTCTGAAGCCCCTCGCCGACGAGGTGCACGCCCTCGGGATGCGGTTCGGGATCTGGGTCGAGCCCGAGATGGTCAACCCGGACAGCGATCTGTACCGCGCCCACCCGGACTGGGTGCAGTTCCATACCGGTCGAAAGCGGACGGAATTCCGCAATCAGCTCGTACTCAACCTGGCGCGGGAGGACGTCCAGCAGTACCTCTGGGGGCAGCTGGACGGCCTGCTCTCCAGTGCTCCCGTCGACTATGTGAAGTGGGACTTCAACCGCTGCTTCACCGACGCCGGCTGGCCCGGCGAGCCGTATCCGCAGCGGCTGTGGGCCGACCATGTGCGGGCCCTGTACGCGCTGCTGGACCGGCTGCGCGCGGCCCACCCCGGGGTCGCCTTCGAGTCCTGCTCGGGTGGCGGCGGCCGGATCGACCTCGGCGTGCTCGGCCGGACCGACCAGGTGTGGACCTCCGACAACACCGACCCGCTCGACCGGCTCGCGATCCAGCACGGCTTCAGCCAGCTCCACCCCGCGCGCGTGATGGCCGCCTGGGTCACCGACAGCCCCAACGCCATGCTGAACGGCCGGGTCAGCTCGCTGCGCTTCCGGTTCGTGAGCGCGATGGCCGGGGTGCTGGGGGTCGGCGGCGACCTGGGCCGGTGGACCGAGGAGGAGCTGACGGAGGCCGCCGAGTGGGTGGCGCTCTACAAGGAGATCCGGCCGCTGGTGCAGCGCGGGGATCTGTACCGTCTGCGGCCTCCGCGCGGCGGGCTGAGCGCCGTCCAGTACGTCCTGGGTGACGAGACGGTCGTCCTCGCCTGGCTCCAGGCACAGCACCACGGTGAGCCCGCTCCGGCGCTGCGGCTGCGCGGGATCGATCCGACGGCATCGTATGAATGCCATGAAACGGGCGAAGTGCACCGAGGTGCCGTATTGCTGCATCACGGACTTCTCACAGGATTGCGGGGGGATCTCGATGCGACGGTTCTCCGTCTCCGTCGCATCTGAGCGATGTGTCCGAATTGGAGCCTTCGTTGTAACTCGGTCTGGAATAAAGAGTTGTGGGGAGGGGCGCGTGAGCAGCGTCATACAGGTGACGGTGAGTCGCCCGTCATGTCCACGTAATTCACCCTCTTCTTAAGGGCTTTTGGACAAAAGGGCGGCTGCGTAATCAACGGACAGTGACCGGGAATTCTGTGGCGGAAGGGCGTGAAACGCATTCAAGGGCAACCATTCGCTTGTCCTTGTGCGTCCGGGTCGCTTACGTTCCACCTCGATCCGGGCGGACGCCTAATCCTGCCGCCGCCTGGTGCCCGCGCTAACTCACCCGTGCACGGCAGGAGCGGGGGACCCACAGGTTTGACCGCCTGTTCCGGTTCCCGGAACGGCTCGGGGTAAAGCCGCGTCCCGACGTGGCCGGACATCTCCAGTCCGCACCCGACAGCTCACCTCGTAGGCGCCGGAGAGGAATTCGCCATGCCCGCCAAGGGTAAGCACCGCCGTCCCAAGACCCTGCGCTTCACTCGTTCCATCGCCGTCGCCGGTACCGGTGGCGCCGCGCTCGCCCTCCCTCTGATGGGAGCGGCCGGCGCCCACGCCGCCACCCCGCAGTCCGCCGCGGAGCAGGCCGTCCAGTCGGTCGCCTCCGTCCAGAAGGCGGCCGCGGCGGACAAGGCCGCCGACAAGGGCTCCGGTGTCCGGACCTACACCGTGAAGTCCGGCGACTACCTCTCGAAGATCGCTGTCGAGCAGGACGTCGACGGCGGCTGGAAGAAGCTGTACGCGGACAACCGCACCGCCGTCGGCGCGGACCCGTCGCTGATCCACCCCGGTCTGAAGCTGTCCATCGGCAAGAAGGCCGCGGCGAGCGCTCCCGAGTCCTCGTCCTCCGAGACCTCCGAGTCGTCGCAGTCCGCACAGAAGCAGTCCGCGCAGAAGTCGCAGTCGTCCGACACCTCGCAGTCGAGCGAGGCCTCGAAGCCGGTCGAGTCGTCGCCCTCGCAGGCCGCCCCGGCCGCCCAGGCCGCCGACACGGCCGACACCGCCACCTCCACCGCGGCCGGCGGCTTCAGCGCCCCGGTCTCCGGCGCCGGTGTCGGCACCGCCTACAAGGTGGCGGGCAGCATGTGGTCCAGCGGCTACCACACCGGTGTCGACTTCGTCGTCCCGACCGGCACCTCGCTCAAGGCCGTCGGCGCCGGCACCGTCGTCTCCGCCGGCTGGGGCGGTGCGTACGGCAACCAGGTCGTCATCAAGCTCGCCGACGGCTACTACGCCCAGTACGCCCACCTCTCTTCGCTCTCGGTGTCGGCCGGCCAGTCCGTGACCGCGGGCCAGCAGGTCGGTCTGTCCGGTGCGACCGGCAACGTCACCGGCCCGCACCTGCACTTCGAGATCCGCACCACCCCGGACTACGGCTCGGACGTGGACCCGATCGCCTACCTCCGCGCCAAGGGCGTCGCCATCTGACGCCACTCCGCCGTGCCGGTACCTGACACCGGCGGCACCGCCGGTACCTGACGACCGGCGGCCCGCGCCCGCACACGCCGAAGGCCGGACCCGATCCACGGGTCCGGCCTTCGGCGTGTGCGGCTTTGCGCGTTCATGATCGTTTCATTGCGGTCGTGTGGCATCCCTGTTCGAGGCATCGACATGGGGTCGAGGGTGAGGACAGAGTGGTTCCCGAGGGTCAGCAAGCGCTTTCCCCGCGCTTCTACGTCCCCTCTCCGTCTTTCCTCTCCGTCTCCACCCCTCTCCTCCCTCCTCCTCGCCCATGAAGGAGCACTGCCCCATGCACCCCCTCGGACGCCGAAGAATCGGTGCCGTCGTCGCCTCGGCCCTGCTGGCCGGGCTGTTCTCCGCACCCGCCGGGCACGCCGCCGAGCCCCGCCGGATCGTGGAGAACCTGGACCGCGGCCTGGTCGCCGTGCCCTCCGGCGCCGGCACCTTCCTCAGCTGGCGCCTCCTCGGCACCGAGTACGCGCGATACGGCGACGCCCTCGCCTTCAACGTGTACAAGGACGGGCGGCGGCTGAACCGCGCGCCGGTCACCAAGTCGACGACCTACCAGGACGACACCCGCGGCACCGGCACCTACACCGTGCGCGCCGTCGTCCACGGCCGCGAACTGCGGCCGAGCGCGCCCGCCCTCGCCCTGGCCGACGGCCACGCCGAGATTCCCCTCGCCGCCGCCGACGGCTACTACGTCCACCACGCCTGGCCCGGTGACCTCGACGGCGACGGACGCTACGAACTCGTCGTCAGCCGGCTGTCGCAGACCCGGGACCGGCCCGACCTGCTGGAGGCGTACACGCTCACCGGCGAGCGGCTGTGGCGGGTCGACCTCGGCCCCGGCTCGTACACCCAGGTGGGCGGCAACGGCGCCAACGACCCGGCGCCCGCCGCGATCAGCGGCTCGACCCAGATCGGCGGCTACCGCAACGACGACAACGTCACGGTGTACGACCTCGACAGCGACGGCAGCGCCGAGGTGCTGGTGCACACCGCCGCCGGCACCACCTTCGCGGACGGCGGCCAGGTCACCGCCGACTCGCCGGCCCGGCAGTTCGTCTCCGTGATCGACGGCGCCACCGGCACCGAGCGCACCCGTCAGCCCGTGCCCGACGACTTCACCGCCGACGGCCCGTCCGGCGGCCACTTCGGCATCGCCCACCTCGACGGTGTGCACCCCAGCCTGGTCACCAAGCTGGTCACCCGCGTCGGCGCCCGCCGCGGCGCCTTCCGGACCCTCTTGCAGGCCTGGGACTTCGACGGCACCGAGCTGACCCGCCGCTGGAAGTACGTCGTCCCCGCGGACAGCGGCGCGACCAGCTTCCACCAGATCCGCACCGTCGACGTCGACCAGGACGGCAGGGACGAGATCGCCGACGGCAACTACGTGGTGAACGCCGACGGCACGCTGCGCTACGTCGTCGACGGCGCAGGCCACGGCGACCGCTTCGACATCGGCGACCTCGACCCCGAACGCCCCGGCCTCGAGGGCTTCGCCATCCAGCAGTCCGAACTGGGCATCGTGTCCAAGTTCCCCTGGTACTACTACGACGCCGACACCGGTGAGCGTCTGGCGACCGGCGTGCACCCGGCCGACCCGGTGAGCGAGGCCGACCTCGACGTCGGCCGGGGCAACGCCGCCGACATCGACCCCGGCCACCCGGGCTACGAGTACTGGACCTCCACCGCCGACGTGACCCGGCCCGGCGCGGGCGTCTTCAACGTTCGGGACGGCAAGGTCGCGACGACCACGCCCAGCGTCAACTTCCGGATCTGGTGGGACGGGGACAAGGCGTCCGAACTCCTCGACCACACCTACGTCGAGAAGTGGGACCCTGCGAGCGAGACCACCACGCGGATCCTCGACCCGTCCGGTGTCGTCGCCGGCCCGCGCAACGCCACCCCCTTCTACGGCGATCTGCTCGGCGACTGGCGCGAGGAGATCCTCGCCGAGACCGCCGACCACAGCGCGCTGCGCCTCTACACCACCACCGAGCCGACGCGGACCCGCCTCTACACCCTCGCCCAGAACCCGGCCTACCGCCTCGGCTGGACCGTGCGCGGCTATCTCCAGTCCACGTACACCGACTACTACCTCGGCACCGAGACCCGCCGGGTGCCGAAGCCCTCGATCACCACTCCCGAAGGAGCCGACTCCCGTGACCACCACGCGTAGAGCCTTCGGCGCGCTGGCGGCCGGCGCCGCCCTTGCCGCCCTCACCCCGGCGGGCCCCGCGCAGGCCGCGCCCCGCCACGGCCGCCTCATCGCCCGCGACGACTTCCGTCACGGCCTCGGCCAGTGGGCCACCGAACTCCAGGACGGCGGCACCGTCACCGCCTCCCGAGGAGTGCTGGAGATCGACGTGCCGAGCGGCGCGACGGTCTGGTTCAAGCAGCGGCTGCGCGGGCCGTACGTCCTCCAGTACACGGCGACACCCGTCTCCGCGGGCGGCCCCAACGACCGTGTCTCGGACCTCAACAACTTCTGGAACGCGACCGACGTCCGCTCCCCGGACGACCTCTTCGCCACCCCGCGCGGCGGCGCGCTGGCCGAGTACGACCTGCTCAAGACGTACTACGTCGGCTACGGCGCCAACACCAACACCACGACCCGACTGCGCCGTTACGTCGGCGAGGCCGGGGTCCGACCGCTGGTGTACGACTACACCGAGCCGCTGCTGGTGCCCAACCGGCCGCACCGGGTGCGGATCGTCTCCGACGGTTCGACCGTGCGGTGGTGGAACAACGGGCGGCTGGTCTTCGACTGGACCGACCCGGATCCGTACACCTCGGGGCATTTCGCCTTCCGGACCGTGTGGAGTCACTTCCGCATCAGTGACTTCCAGGTGCGGCGCCTTATTCCGTAGTTGACCAATCCTTGAAGAGTGGCTTATCTCACCGCCCGTCAACCCTTCCCTACGATCGCGTAGGTCACATTCGAAGGTGAATCATGGGCCGACGTGGCAGACGATTCGAAGAATGACAGCAGATCAGTGATCGGGTCGTACGTGGCGGTGGGGGACAGCTTCACCGAGGGCGTCGGCGACCCCGGCCCCGACGGGGCGTTCGTCGGCTGGGCCGACCGGTTCGCGGTACTGCTCGCGGACCGGCGGCCCGAGGGCGACTTCCGGTACACGAACCTCGCCGTGCGCGGGAAGCTGCTCGACCAGATCATGGCCGACCAGGTGCCGCAGGCCGTTCGCATGGCCCCGGACCTGGTCTCCTTCTGTGCCGGCGGCAACGACATCCTGCGGCCCGGCACCGACCCCGACGAGGTCGCCGAGCGGTTCGAGCGGGCGATCGCCGCGCTGACCGCCGCCGCGGGCACCGTACTGGTCACCACCGGCTTCGACACCCGTGGTGTGCCGCTGCTCAAGCATCTGCGCGGCAAGATCGCGACGTACAACGGGCATGTGCGGGCCGTCGCCGACCGGTACGGCTGTCCGGTGCTCGACCTGTGGTCCCTGAAGTCCGTCCAGGACCGCAGGGCCTGGGACGGCGACCGGCTCCACCTCTCGCCCGAGGGGCACACCCGGGTCGCCCTGCGCGCGGGCCAGGCGCTGGGCCTGCCCGTGCCCGCCGACCCCGAGCAGCCGTGGCCGCCGCTCCCGCCGCGCGGCACGCTGGAGGTCCGCCGCGACGACGTGCACTGGGCCCGCGAGTACCTGGTGCCGTGGATCGGCCGCCGCCTGCGCGGCGAGTCCTCCGGCGACCATGTCACCGCGAAGGGCGCTCTGTCTCCGGACGACATCAAGCTGCGGATCGCCGCCGTCGCGTAGGACGCGGTGGCCGCGGGGGCCTTGCGTGCGCGGTGGGGTCGCGGGGGACGGGGGACCGGGGCGCGGGGTCCGGCGGGATGGTTCGCGTGGCGCGCGTGGTGGCGCCCCCGTCACACGGTCGCCGGCCGGGCTCGCGGCCCCCGGCCGGCGATCGGGCAGCGGCCCTGGCCCGGCAGCAAGGCCGCTCCCGTCCCCCTACGCCTGCGGCAAGCCCAGTTCTCGGGTCAGGGCCTCGTCCACCCACTGCTGGGCCTTGGTGCGGGAGAGCGTGCCGGTGTAGGAGGTCAGCTGGACGGCGAGGCCGTCGAGGAGCGCGGTGAGGCGGAGGGCGGAGGCGGCGGGGTCCGGGCAGTGGAACTCGCCCGCGGCGACGCCCTCGGCGATCACCTCCGCCAGGGCCGCCTTCCACTGCCTGTCGAGGTCCCGGGTGACGTCCCGCAGCGCGGGCTCGCGCAGCGCCGCCGACCAGCCCTCGATCCACAGCCGCCAGCCCTTGGCCTGGCCCGTGGGGGCGTACCAGCGGACCGCCGCGCGCAGCCGGCGCAGCGCGGTGGTGCGCCGGCCGAGGAGCCCGCGCAGATGGGCGAGGTCGTCCTCGGCCGCGTAGGCGAACGCGGCGGCGACGAGCTTCTCCTTGGTGGAGAAGTGATAGAGGACCAGCGCGTTGCTCACGCCGAGCGCCGCCGCCACGTCCGCGATCCGGACCGCCGCCACGCCCCGCGCCTCGATCTGTCCGACCGCTGCCCGCAGCAACTCCTCGCGCCGCTGTTCGACGCTCAACCGCACTCTCGCCACGCGGTCACCCTAGCGGGCGGAGTCGGAGCCCCCGGCCGTCACCGGTACCAGCCGAAGCGCTCGGCGATCACCGGCAGCCGTTCCTCGGCCAGGGCGTGCGCGGCGGCCCTCGGGGTCGTTCCGTCGGCCTCCGCGCGGGCCAGCGTCCGGTCGGTCAGCTCGCGCACGGCACGGCGTACGTGGGCGAACGCCTCGTCGGGGTCGGCGCCGATGTCGCCGAAGAGCGTCCACCACCACCAGGCGTTGGTCGCGGAGTTGACGACGACGTCCGGCAGCACGGTCACGTCCCGCGCGGCCAGCGGCCCCTCCGCCTCCGGCAGAACGGGCATGTTGGCGGCCTCGGCGATCCAACGCGCGGTGACGAGGGCCTGGTTGTCGGCGTCGATCGTGTAGGAGACGGCCGCCGGCACCAGCACCTCCGCGTCGATGGACAGCCATGCCTCGCCGGGCAGCTCACGGTCGCCGGGCCGCAGCGCGGAGCGGTCCACCGTGCCGTGGTCGTCCCGCGCGGCGAGCAGCGCCTCCACGTCGAGGCCCGCCGGGTTGGCGACGGTGCCCTTGATGTCGGCGACGGCCACGACGGTCAGACCCGCCCCGGCGAGGAACCGCGCGGTGGCGCCGCCCATGGTGCCGAACCCCTGCACGGCGACCCGTGTGCCCGGGTACGGCACCCCGGCCCGGTCCAGCGCGGTCAGCACCGACTCGGCGACCCCGCAGCCGCCGACCAGCTCGTCCAGCCCGATGCCGTCCACCGTCGAGGCGAACGCGTCGGCGAGCCGCCGTCGGGCGGCGGCCTCGTCCTCGAGCAGCGGGTAGACGGCCTGGACGGAGGAGACGAGCCCGGCTTCGACGGCGGCCCGGTCCACCAGGTCCTGGCTGAGACCCAGGTCCTCCCCGGTGGTCCAGAAGCACTCGACGTACGGCCGCATGGCCCGCAGGTAGCGCACCAGCAGCCCGTACGCCTCCGGGTCGCGCGGGTCGCAGTCGATGCCGCCCTTGGCGCCGCCGAGCGGGACGTACCGGTTCTCGGGGCGGTAGTGCAGCGCCTCCTTCATGGTCATCCCGCGGGCGAGCCCGGCCACCTCGTCCAGCGTGCAGCCGGGGCGCATCCGCAGGCCGCCGCTGGAGACGCCGCGCACCAGGCGGTCGACGACCAGGAAGCCCCGGCTGCCGGTGACGTGGTCGGTCCAGGTGAGGGAGATCAGGGGGCCGGTCATGCGGGCTCCTCGGTGCGGGCGTTCCTACTGAATGGCGAGTCAGTATCGGGACCCTGCTCGGTTCATGTCAACGCGGTGTCGGCGAGCGGACCATAATGGAGGCCTCACCGACTCCACCAGGAGGTACCGTGGCCGGTTCCCGTTCCCTGAGCTCCGGGCTCCGCGCCCTGCGGCCCGTGGCCTTCGGCGCGGACCCCAGCGGTGAGCGCATGGCGCGGATCCGCAGATCGCCGCACTCCAAGGACGGCGTCTTCCAGAACCCCGGCGGCCCCTCGCGGATCCGGCCCTCCGGCTCGACCCGGGACTTCGCCAGGATCTACTTCGACAAGGAAGCCCGCGCCCGCCGCGCCCCCCAGGGCACCCTGCCGGTGCACGGCACCACCCTCGCCGACCTCGCCAAGCCGCCGGCCACCGGTCTGCGGCTGACCTGGATGGGCCACTCCAGCGTGCTCGCGGAGATCGACGGGCAGCGGGTGCTCTTCGACCCCGTCTGGGGTGAGCGCTGCTCCCCGTTCCCGTTCGCCGGACCGCGGCGGCTGCACCCGGTCCCGCTCCCGCTCGCCGCCCTCGGCCCGGTCGACGTCGTCGTCATCTCGCACGACCACTACGACCACCTGGACATGCCCACGATCAAGGCGCTGGCCGGCACGGACACCCTCTTCGCCGTACCGCTCGGCGTGGGCGCCCACCTGGAGGCCTGGGGCGTGTCGTCCACGCGTCTGCGCGAGCTGGACTGGCACGAGTCGACCCGGGTCGGCGGCCTCACCCTGACCGCCACCCCGGCCCGCCACTTCTGCGGCCGCGGTCTGCGCAACACCCAGCACACCCTCTGGGCGTCCTGGTCCGTCGCGGGCGAGGAGCACCGGGTGTTCCACAGCGGCGACACCGGCTACTTCGACGGCTTCAAGGAGATCGGCGCAACGTACGGCCCGTTCGACGCCACGATGATCCAGATCGGGGCCTACAGCGAGTTCTGGCCGGACATCCACATGACCCCCGACGAGGGCGTACGGGCCCATCTCGATCTGCTGGGCGGCAGTCCGGGCGGGGTGCTCCTGCCGATCCACTGGGGCACCTTCAACCTGGCCCCGCACGCCTGGGCGGAGCCGGGGGAGTGGACGAAGGACGCCGCGGCGGCGGCCGGGCAGGCGGTGGCCGTACCGCGGCCGGGCGAGCCCTTCGAGCCCGCCGGGAAGCTTCCCGCCGAGCCGTGGTGGCGGTCGGTGTCCGCCCCGGTCGCGCGCCCCTGGCGGGAGGCCGCACAGCCGGACACCGCCGCTGCCGGGCAGCCCGACCTCGACCTCGCCGGCGAGCACTGACACCGGGGAGCACTGTTACCGGCGAGCACTGACACCGGGGAGCACTGACACCGCGGGCACTGGCACACGCGAGCACCGGCAGGGCACCGGGCGGCGCGTGACGCGTCCCACCCGTGCGGTGCGGAACCCGGCGCCCGGACGGTCCGTCTCCCGGAGCGGGTTGAGTGCGCTCCGGTCGTTTTCCGTACCCCTCCCTGAGGACCGGGGCCGGATGCGAGGATGAGGCGCCATGACTGCTGGGTGGTGCTCCCGCATGCTGCGGGCCGCGTTGTTCGCGGCCGTCTGCGTGCTGCTCGCCGCCCTGGGCCATGTGCTGATGTCCGGCACCGACGTCCCGGCCTGGGCGCTCGCGGCCGGTGCGGCCGTCACCTGCGGCGCGGGCTGGTGCCTGGCGGGGCGTGAGCGCGGACTGCCGCTGGTCGTCACCGTCGTGGTCGTGGCCCAGACCGCGCTGCACTCGGCCTTCTCCTTCGCCCAGTCGGCGAGCGCGGGCCCCGCTGCCCCGGTCCCGGCGGCGGACTCCATGACCGCGACGTCCTCGACGGCCTCGACACCGTCCTCCACCATGCTCATGGACATGGGCGCGCCCCACGCCCACGCGCACCCGATCGCCGCCACGCACACCCACCACGCCACGGAAGCCATGAACGCCATGGACACGGCGGACGCGGTGGGTGCCATGGACGCGATGGACATCGGGCCCCTGGGCATGGGCCACGCCATGGCCGGATCCTCGTCGTACGGCATGTTCGCCGCTCATCTGCTGGCCGCGCTGCTGTGCGGGCTGTGGCTGGCGTACGGCGAGAAGGCCGCGTTCCGCATCCTGCGGGCCGTGGCCGGATGGCTGGCCGCGCCGCTGCGGCTGTTCTTCGCCCTGCCCGTCACCCCGGAGCGTCCGCGCGTCCGCGCGCGGCGCCGCCGTTCGGAGCGGGCGCCACGTCTGCTCCTCGTCCACGCGATCACTTCTCGGGGTCCGCCCGTGGGGACCGCTGTCGCCTGACGACAGCCGGCACCACCCGAGGCCGCCCGTGTACGGCGCCTCGGGTCACGGCCGTACGCCCGCACCGGTGCCGTACGGCCGTCCTCCCCTCACCGGACCGGCCGCGCGCCGACGCGTCCCGGCCCGGATCACGGATGACCGAGAAGGATACCAAGTGATCACTTCTGCTCCGCCCGCCTCACGCGGCGCGTACGACCGGACTCCGCACAGGGACGAGTCGATCACCGCCTGGGCCCTCGCCGCCCGCAGCGGTGACACCGAGGCCGTCGAACGCTTCGTGCGCGCCCTGCACCGCGACGTCCTGCGCTACGTCGCCCATCTGTGCGCCGACCCCCAGGCCGTCGACGACCTGGCACAGGACACGTTCCTGCGCGCGCTCGGCAGCCTGCACCGGTTCGAGGGCCGCTCCTCGGCGCGCGCGTGGCTGCTGTCCATCGCCCGCCGCGCGGTGGTCGACAGCCACCGGCACGCCTCCGCGAGACCCCGCCTGTCCGACGTGGCCGACTGGCAGCTGGCCGTGGAGCACGCGCAGCCGCGCGGCCTGCCGGGGTTCGACGACGGCGTCGCGCTGCTCGACCTGCTGGCGGCGCTGCCCGACGAGCGGCGGGAGGCGTTCGTCCTCACCCAGCTGGTCGGCCTGCCGTACGCGGAGGCGGCCGCGCTCAGCGACTGCCCGGTCGGGACGGTCCGCTCCCGCGTCGCACGGGCGCGCGCGACCCTGCTCGATCTGCTGGACGAGCAGGCCTCGTCCGCCCTCCGGGCGGCCTGAGACCGGGGAGCGCGCCAGGTGCCCGCCACCGCCGGGCACCGGTGCGCTCTCCCGTGCCGGGCGCGCGGTGCGCCGCGCCCAGGACGCGGCGCCCGGCCGTGGGCGAGTCCGCGTGCGTCCGTGGGCGCGTTCGTGATCCTCACCGATCCGGTCGACGCCGAAGCGGAATCGCCGAACCGGAATCGACGGGCCGGCCACACGAATCCCGCTCCGCCTATGTGGGCCCGTCCCATAGGGGCTCCGCCGCGCGCTGCCTAGCCTTGCGCCCTCGCAAGGGTGCGAAGGAGACAGAGGAGCGTGGAGCGCATGAGACGGTTCCTTGCCACGGCGGGCCTCGCGGGCACGCTGATCGCCGGCATGTGTGCGCCCGTGGCGCACGCCGAGCCGGTGACGGTGTCCTGCACGGGCCTGGTCGGGCTGGCGATCCCGGCCGCCGCGATCGGCCTGCCGACCACCGGCGGCGAGGTGACCGCGGCCCAGCAGGTGCCCGCGTCCGGGCAGGGCACGGCCGCGACCGGTGCCTACTGCCGCGTCGACGCGGTCGTCCGCCCCGTGGACCCGACCGCCCCGGACATCAGGCTTCGCGTCGCCCTGCCGGTGCTCTGGAACGGCGGCGCGATGATGCTCGGCGGCGGGGGCTACGACGGGACCGTGCCGGACGTGGCGGGCAATGTACCGTTCGGCCCCGTCGACCGGCCCACCCCGCTGGCCCGCGGATACGCCGTGTTCGCCGGGGACTCCGGTCACCAGGCCGCCCCGGACCACCAGCCGACCCCGAGCCTCGACGGTTCCTTCGGCGGCAACGACGAGGCGCTGCGCAACTTCGCCGGGAACGCCCTGAAGAAGACCCGCGACGCCGCCCGGTACGTCCTGCGCGCCCACTACGGGACGAGCCCCGCCCGCAGCTACTTCGCCGGAGGGTCCACCGGCGGCCGCGAGGCCCTCGCCGTCGCCCAGCGCTGGCCGGCCGACTTCGACGGCGTCATCGCCGTCTACCCCGCCTGGAACGCCGCGAGCCTCGACCTGTTCTTCGGCTACGAGGCCCAGGTGCTCGCCCAGCCGGGCGCCTTCCCCGGACCGGCCCAGCAGGAACTGCTCCACCGCAGCGTCATCGAGGCCTGCGACGGGGACGACGGACTGCGCGACGGCGTCATCTCCGACGAGGCGGGCTGCCGCTTCGACCCGCGCACCCTGCGCTGCCCCGACGAGGCTGACGAGGCCGAGGAGACGGCAGACACGGCAGGCCGAGGCGGCGTGGGCGGCACGAGCACCACCGGCGCCACCGCCGTCTGCCTGACCGACCGTCAGATCGACGCGGTGAAGGCCCTGTCCACCCCGCTGCGCTGGAAGTACGAGCTCGCCAGCGGCGAGACCGGCTACCCGGGCTTCCCCTTCCTCTCCGGCGCCGACATGACGACCCCGCTGCTCGGCATGGGCAGCCAGGCACCCGCCGACCCGATGCCGAGGACCAGCGGCTACGGCGTCCAGTTCTGGGACCAGTGGGTGAAGTACTTCGTCACCCGCGACCCCGCCCGCGGCGCCCTCACCGTCGACCCGCTCGCCCCCGGCCGCTGGCAGCGCCGTATCAGCGAACTGTCGGCGCTCCAGGACGTCAACGACCCGGACCTGAGCCGCTTCGCGCGGGCCGGCGGCAAGCTGCTGGTCCTGCACGGCACGGCCGACGAACTGGTCAGCCACCGCTCCACCGTGGAGTACTTCCGGCGCGTCCAGCGGGTCATGGGCAAGCGCGCCACCCAGGAGTTCGCCCGGCTCTACCTGGTGCCCGGCGCCAACCACGCCAACATCGGCACGCCCTTCGCGGCGAGCTGGGACTCGCTGACCGCCCTGGAGGACTGGACGCGCACCGGCGAGGCCCCGCGGAACCCCGTCGTCACCGACCGCAACCCGGGCGCCGGTCTCCGCACCCGGCCGCTGTGCGCCTACCCGGCCTGGCCGCGGTACACCGGCACCGGCGACCCCGGCGCGGCGAGCAGCTTCCGGTGCCGCACCGGTGGCGGACGGTGAGCCGGGCCTACTTCGTCGCCCCCTGCGCGAAGCCGTTGTAGATGTAGCGCTGGAGGAACAGGAACACCAGCAGCGTCGGCAGGATCACCAGGATCGCCCCGGCCGAGATGTTCTCCCAGTGCGCCCCGAACGGGCCCTTGAACCGGAACAACGCGGTGGAGATCGTCCCCAGATCCTCCGACGGCATGTAGAGGAACGGGATGTAGAAGTCGTTGTACGTGGTGATGCCCTTGATGATGACGACGGTGGCGATCGCCGGCTTCAGCATCGGGAAGATGATCCTGCGGTAGATGGTGAAGGCGTTGGCCCCGTCCAGCCGCGCGGCCTCGTCCAGCGAGACCGGGATGCCGCGGATGAACTGGAGGAAGATGTAGATCGACACGATGTCCGTGCCCATGTACAGCAGGATCGGCGCCCAGCGCGTGTCGAACAGGCCGAAGCTGTTGACCACTTGGAAGGTCGCCACCTGGGTCGTCACCCCGGGGACCAGGGTGGCGACCAGGAACAGGGCCATCACCAGCTTCTTGAGGCGGAACTCGAAGCGGTCGATGGCGTACGCCGTCATCGAGCCGATCACCACCGTGCCGGTGATGGAGAACAGCAGGATGAAGGCGGTGTTGCCGAAGGCCGTGAGCATATGGCCGTCGGTGAAGGCGGTCGCGTAGTTGGAGAAGTTGAGCCAGTCGTCGGGCAGGCTCAGCGCGCCGCCGCCGTCGGCGACCTCCCGCGAGGTCTTGAGCGAGGTGAGGAGCACGACGACGAGCGGGATCAGCACCACGAGGGACGCGATCACCAGGGACAGATAGGTCAGCGCGGTGGCGATGCCGGAGGGGCGGCGCTTGTGCGGCCGGCCGGGCGCGGTGAGGGTCATACGAGGTCCACCTTGTCGTCGGGCACCAGACGGCGCTGGATCCAGGTGATCAGCAGGATGATCAGCAGCAGCACCACGGCGCAGGCCGAGGCCAGGCCCGTCTTGTTGAACTGGAAGGCGAGCTTGACCGTCTGGATGACGAAGGTCGAGGTGCCGGTCGCGCCGCCGGTCATGATGTAAGGGATCTCGAAGACGGCCAGGGAGCCGGAGATCGCCAGGATGACACTGAGGCTGAGCACGGGCCGGATGCTGGGGGCGATGATGTGCCGGAACTGCTGCCAGCGGGTCGCCCCGTCCAGCTGCGCCGCCTCATAGAGCTCGCCCGGCACGGACTGGATCGCGCCGAGGAACAGCACGAAGTTCAGACCCGTGAAGCGCCACACGGAGACACCGGCCAGCGAGGTGTTCGCCGATTCCGGGTCGCCCAGCCAGGCGTGGTCGCCGCCGATGCCGAGGAAGGACAGGATCGAGTCGAGGGTGCCGCCGTCCTGGAAGAAGTAGAGGAAGACGAAGCCGATCGCGACCCCGTTGATCAGATAGGGGAAGAACAGGATGCCCTTGAAGAGGTTCCTGAACCGCAGATCGAAGCTGAGCACGGTGGCGAAGTAGAGGGCGATGACGATCTGCACGACGGACGCCGCGAGGTAGTAGAGGCTCACCGCGAACACCCGGAACAGTTCGGGGCGGGTGAACAGCTGGGTGTAGTTCTCGGCGCCGACGAACTCGCGGTCGGGGCTGACGCCGTCCCAGTCGGTGAAGCTGTAGAAGAGCATGTTGCCCACCGGCACATAGGTGAACGTGATCAGCAGTGCCAGGGGGACCACCAGGAACAGCCAGGGCGTGACCCGGCGCAGCGGATGGTCGCGCCAGGAGCGCGCCCGGGCGGCCGAGTGCCGGGGGCGCCGGGGGTCCGGGTCCGCCTTGCCGGCCGGTGCGGGCGGGGATGCGGTGGAGGTGGTGGTTCGGGTCATTGCGGGCGAGAGCCTTTCGTCGTCCTCTGCGGGCGCCGGCGCGCCGGGCACGGTCCGGGGCCGTGGTGGCCGGGACCCGGTGTGCGCCGGCCGGGGGCCGCCGGTCAGGAACCGGCGGTCCGCGCGGCTTCGGCCCAGCGCTTGTCGAGGTCGTCGAAGTAGTCCCGGAGCGATCCGTCCTGGGCGCCGCGGGCGATGTCGACGAGCTTCTGCCGGTAGTCCTGCTTGCTCAGGCCGATCTCGGCGGCGTTGTCGATAGCGTTGACCTCCGCCGTCCTGGTCTCGGAGCGCTCCACCATCTTGACATCGTTGTCAACGTAGGTCTTGAGGGTGTCGGGCAGGGAGGCGGTCTTCAGGGCGGAGACGGCGCCCTCCTCGGCGGAGTAGCCGGACTTCTCGGTGAACCAGTCGATCCAGGCGCGCGCCGCGGACTTGTGCTCGGAGTGGACGTTGACGGCCAGCTGGTAGTCGGAGACCAGCGTCGCGCAGAACTGTCCGTCCGCCTGGTACGGGAAGGGCATGAAGCCGATGTCGTCGGGGTTCTCGCCGGCCTTCTCGGCCGCGTCCCGCATCTGCGTGATGGCCCACGAGCCGAGCAGCATGCTGCCGATCTCACCCTTGGCCAGCAGGTTCTTGGACGCCTCCCAGTTGGTGGTGGTCGGGTCCTTCTCGGCCAGCCCGTCGTGGACGATGTCGTGCAGCAGCGTGTCGATCACATTGAGGTCCGAGCCGGCGGCCCACGGCTTCTCCGTCGTCGCCAGCTTGTCGGAGGCCTGGCTGTCGCAGCTGACCGATCCGACGCTGTTGGTCCAGGGGCTGCTGAGCGGCCAGCCGTCCTTGAAGTTCGTGTAGTACGGGGTGGCCCCGGTCTTCTCCCGGACCGTCCTCAGGTCGTCCAGGAACTCCCGCGGGGTGGTGGCCCAGTCGGTGATCCCGGCCCGCTTCCACAGCGCCTTGTTGTAGACGAGGCCATTGGCGGTGCCGAAGGTGGCGATGCCGTAGGTCCTGCCGTCGACATCGGTCTTGTCGGTGAAGAGGTACCGGTCGCGCATGGTGGGCGTGGCGCCGAGCGGCGCGAAGAACTTGGGGTAGTCGCCCTTGGCGACGGCCGAGGGGATCAGCAGGACGTCACCGTAGTTCTCGGTGTTCATCCGGATCTTCACCTCGCCCTCGTAGTCGGTGATGGCCTCGAACTTCACCGTCACGTCGGGGTAGGTCTTGTTGAACTCCGCGGCGTACTTCTTCATCGTGCCGTTCTGCACCAGGTCGGTCCGGTTGGTCAGGACCGTGATGGTGCCCGAGACGCCGTCCGGGTTCAATGGTGCGACCGCCGTCTCGCCGGCGTTCGGGGTCCCTCCGCCGCTGCACCCCACGACGGTCAGCATCGTGGTGGCCAGCAGCGCGGCGCTCAGGGTCTTCCTCCCCATGTGCCCAACTCCTTCCAAGGGTTACGGCTCGGGCTCCGGTGGTTGACGGCACTATGTCAGCCGTCGGTGAACCGGTAAAGCTCCCCTTCGAACCGAGATGCCCAATCGTTACCTGGCCTCGCGGGGTGATCTACGGCCTTCAGGCCATGGCCTGCGCTTTCTCGGGGCTGAGTCCTTGGAGACAGGGACTAGACCGGTTCATCTGTCGGGGCTAGGTTGAGTCGCGTCGTACACGAATCCAGGCCCGTCCTGCCAAGAGGAGCCGCAGATGAAGGAAGTCGTTCCGCTCGCCGAGGGCTGGAGCCTCCACCACAGCGGGGCCCCGCTGCCCGCCCAGGTCCCCGGCTGTGTCCACACCGACCTGCTCGCCGCCGGAGTGATCCCCGACCCCTACCTCGGTCTCAACGAACGGGAAGTGGAATGGGTCGGCCGCCGGGCCTGGACCTACAGCCGGGACCTGGACCCCGCCGACACCGCCGCCGGCCCGCACGAGCGCACCGACCTGGTCTTCGACGGCCTCGACACCGCCGCCACGATCACCCTGGACGGCCGGGAACTGGGCCGCACCCGCAACATGCACCGCCGCTACCGCTTCGACGTCACCGGCGCGCACGGCGGACTCCACGTGGAGTTCGCCTCCGCCTACGACGAGGCGGAGTTCGTCCGGGTGGTGACCGGAGACCGGCCCAACGTCTATCCGGAACCCTTCCAGTACATCCGCAAGATGGCGTGCAGCTTCGGCTGGGACTGGGGCCCCACCCTGGTCACCGCCGGGATGTGGCGGCCGGTGCGGCTGGAGCGCTGGTCGACGGCCCGGCTCGCCGAGGTGCGCCCGCTGGTGACGGTCGCCGACGGCACCGGCCGCGTGGAGGTGCGCGTCGACGTCGAGCGCACCGAGCAGGGCGCGGGCCGGCCCCTCGTCGTCCAGGCCGCGGTGGGCGGCGTACGGGCGGTGGCCGAGGTCGACGGCACGCGGGCCGTGCTCACCCTGGACGTGCCCGACGTTGCGCTGTGGTGGCCGCGCGGCTACGGCGAACAGCCGCTGTACGACCTGGAGGTGACGCTCGCCGAGGAAGGCCCCGAGGAGCGCCCGCTGGACTCCTGGCACCGGCGCGTCGGCTTCCGCACGGTCGAGCTGGACCGGTCCGCCGACGAGCACGGCACCGGCTTCACCTTCGTCGTCAACGGCGTACGGATCTTCGCCCGCGGCGTCAACTGGATCCCCGACGACGCCTTCCCCTCCCGGGTCACCCCCGACCGCTACCGCACCCGCCTCACCCAGGCCGCCGAGGCCGGAGTCGACCTGGTGCGGATCTGGGGCGGCGGCATCTACGAGGACGACGCCTTCTACGACATCTGCGACGAACTCGGCCTGATGGTCTGGCAGGACTTCCTCTTCGCCTGCGCCGCCTACCCCGAGGAACAGCCACTGCGCTCCGAGGTCGAGGCGGAGGCCCGGGACAACGTTGTCCGACTGATGCCGCACGCCTCGCTGGTGCTCTGGAACGGCAACAACGAGAACCTGTGGGGCTTCCGCGACTGGGACTGGGAGCCGGAGCTCAAGGGCGACTCCTGGGGCGGCGGCTACTACCTGGACCTGCTGCCCCGCGTCGTCGCCGAACTCGACCCCACCCGCCCCTACACCGCCGGCAGCCCCTGGTCCGGCTCCTGGGAGCACCACCCCAACGACCCGGCGCACGGCACCCACCACTCCTGGGAGGTGTGGAACCGGCGCGACTACGCCGAGTACCGCGACTCCGTGCCCCGGTTCGTCGCGGAGTTCGGCTGGCAGGCGCCGCCCGCGCTGGCCACCCTGCGCCGCGCGCTGCCCGGCGAGGACCTCGCCGCCCACTCCCCGGGCATGCTCCACCACCAGAAGGCCGAGGACGGCAACGGCAAGCTGGACCGCGGCATCGCCCGCCACTTCGACCCGCCCGCCGACGACTTCGACCGCTGGCACTACCTCGCCCAGGTCGTCCAGGCCCGCGCCGTGGCCGCCGGCATCGAGCACTGGCGCTCGCACTGGCCGGTCTGCGCCGGCACGGTCGTCTGGCAGCTCAACGACTGCTGGCCGGTCAGCTCCTGGGCCGCGATCGACGGCGACGGCCGGACCAAGCCGCTCTACCACGAGCTGCGCCGCGTCTACGCCGACCGCCTGCTCACCCTCCAGCCGGAATCCGACGGTGCCGTGCTCGCCGTGATCAACCAGGCGGGCGAGCAGTGGCGGACCGCGGTGTCGCTGCGCCGCCTCCGCGCGGACGGCACCGTGGTGGCGGAGACGGTGCTCGACGTCACCGTCGCCGGCCGCGAGGTGGCCCGGATCGCCGTACCGCCGGAGCTGCTTCCGGATCCGAAGACGGGCCAGGAGTTCCTCGTCGCGGACGCCGACGGCCTGCGCGCCCTGCACTTCCCCGTCCCCGACAAGGAGTTCGCCCTTCCCGCGCCCCGGTACGAGGTCGACGTCACGGATTCCGTGGCCGACGGTAGTGTCGAGGTCGTGGTGACAGCTCAGACGCTCGTACGCGACCTCCTGCTGCAAGCCGACCGGCTCGGCGACGACGCCGTCTGCGACACCGGCCTGCGCACCCTGCTGCCCGGGGAGCGGGCCCGGCTGCGGGTGCGCGGCGCCACCGCCGTCACCGCGGACGCGGTACGCGCCGCCCTGTTCAGCGTGGTACCCAGGTGACCGCACCCGCCGGACGCGTCACCATCAAGGACGTCGCGGCCGCCGCCGGAGTCTCCAAGGGCGCGGTGTCCCTGGCGTTCAACCACAAGCCCGGGGTCTCCGAGGCCACCCGGGAGCGGATCTTCGCCGTCGCCCGGCAGCTGGGCTGGGCGCCGAACTCCTCGGCGCGCAGCCTGTCCCGGCAGTCGGTCGACGCCATCGGGCTGGCGATCTGCCGGCCGGCCCGGCTGCTGGGCCTGGAGCCGTTCTACATGGAGTTCGTCTCCGGTATCGAGAGCGTGCTCGCCGAACGGTCCTGCTCACTGCTGCTGCGCCTGGTGGGCAGCCTGGAGGAGGAGATCCACCTTCAGGAGCGGTGGTGGCGGGAGCGCCAGGTGGGCGGTTCCATCCTGGTGGACTTCCACCGGGAGGACCCGCGCATCGCCCCGCTCCGCGCGATCGGGCTGCCCGCCGTCGCGGTCGGCCACCCGTCCCTCACCGGCGGCTTCCCCTCGGTGTGGACCGACGACGCCACGGCCGTCGCCGAGGCGGTGCGCTATCTCGTGGCCCTGGGCCACCGGCGCATCGCCCGGGTCGGCGGCCCGGTGGGCCTCGGCCACAGTGCCATCCGGGCGGACGCGTTCGAGCGGACCATGGCGGAACTCGGCCTCGACGGCGGCCTGCACCTGGAGACCGGCTTCTCGGGCGACGAGGGCGGCCGTGCCACGCGGTCGCTGCTGCTGTCGGCCGAGCGTCCGACGGCCATCGTCTACGACAACGACATCATGGCGGTCGCCGGCCTCGGGGTCGCCGCCGAGATGGGCGTCGCCGTGCCGGACGAGCTGTCGCTGCTGGCCTGGGACGACTCCCAGCTGTGCCGGCTGACCCACCCGACGCTGTCGGCGATGAGCCATGACGTGCACGGCTTCGGGGCCCAGGTGGCGCGGACCCTGTTCGAGGTGATCGGGGGCGAGGACGTCCCGTCCCGGCCCGTGGCGACGCCGCAGCTGGTGCCGCGCGCCTCGACCGCGCCGCCCGCCGCCGAGGGATGACAGAAGGGGCGCGGCCGTCTGCCGCGCCCCTTCGTCCGGTCGGGCCGTCAGCCGTCGACCGGCCACCGTCTCACCCGGCGACCGGTCGACAGCTCAGACGGTCAGGAGCCGCCACACGCCCTGCCGTTCAGCGTGAACGCGGTGGGGACACCGTTGCCCCCGGTCGACGAGCCGCTGAGACCGAAGCTCACCGAACCGCCCGCGGGGATCGTCCGGGTCCACGACTCGTGGACGGCGCGCACGGTGTTCCCCTCCTGGGTCGCCTTCGCGTTCCAGACCGAGGTGAGCTTCTGCGTGCCGGGGAAGGCGAAGGTCAGCTCCCAGCCGTCGACGGGCTGCGTTGAGCGGTTGCGGATGGTGACGTCCGCGTTGAACGAGCTGCCCCAGTCGCTCAGCCGGTACTCCACCGCGCAGGCCGCCGTCCCGTCGGCGCGGGCGGTGGTGGCGGTGACCGTGGCCGAGCGCGGCGAACGGTTCCCGGCCGCGTCACGGGCGTAGACGGCGAAGGTGTACGAGGTGCCGGGGTTCAGTCCGGTCACCGTGGCCGTGGTGGTGGCGGAGGTGGCGACGGCGGTCTCCTGGCCGCCGGCGACGCGCACCACGTCGTAGCCGGTCACCCCGGTGTTGTCGGTGGCCGCCGGCCAGCCCAGCCGGACGCTGTCGGTGGTGACGCCGGAGACGGTCGGAGTGCCCGGCGCGGTCGGGGCGGTGGTGTCGCCGCCGGCCGGGTCGGAGAAGACGCTGGCCTCCTTGGCGGTGGCCCTGATGCCGTTGGCGCCGTCGAAGAGGCGCTGCCCCCAGGCGGTGGGGCGGCCGGCGTCGAAGCCCTGGACGAGGTCGAGGTACTCGACGCCGCCGCCGTTGCCGCTCCAGGACCAGCCGAGGTAGCCGAGGCCCAGCGACTGCGCGGTGGCCATGATGGCGTTCTCGTCCGGGTTGCCGTCGGAGTGCATGTCCCCGAACTCGCCCACCACGATGGGCAGCCGCGCGCTCACGAACCGGTTCAGGTAGTCGCTCACCTCGGCCGCGGTGTCGTAGACGCCGTACATGTGGATGTCGAAGACGGTGTTGCGGTCGGGGTCGGCGGCGAAGACGGACGCGGCGTTGTCGCGCATGGTGAACGACCAGTCCTGGCCCCAGTTGGGGGCGTCGACCATGAGCGTGTGGTCGAAGCCCGCGGCCCGCAGCCGCCCGATGGCGGTCTTGGTGTCCGCGGTCCAGGCGGAGTAACCGCTGTTGCCGTACGGCTCGTTGCCGATGTTGACGATGACGTACTTCTCCTGGCCCGCGAGCGAGCCCTGCACGCTCAGCCAGTAGTCCACGGCCTTGGACAGCGGCGCGGCGGCCCCGGCCTCGCCGTAGCCGGTGGTGTCGTGCGCCTCCAGGACGCAGACGAGGCGGTTGGCCTTGCACTCGCCGACGACACGGGCGACGTCGGCGGCGTCGTTGCGGGTCCACTGGTCGCCGGTGGCGAGGACCACCCGGACGGAGTTGGCGCCCTTGGCCTTGATGTCCTTCAGCGCCTGAGTGGTGCGGTCGGGGTACCAGGTGTGCGCGTGGTTGACGCCGCGCATCACGAAGTCCTTGTCGTTGGCGTCCAGCAGCCGGCCGTCGCGGACGTGGAATCCGGCGGGGTCGGCGGCCTGGGCCGACGGCGCGGCGGCGAGGAATGCGGCGCACACGGCGAGGATGGTGCCCGTGGCCGCGGCCAGTCTCGTTCTCATGCATGCTCCCGGCTCTAGGGCGCACGGAAATAGCCTGTACATGACAGACAGATCCGTGCGCTGATGTCCCTGTGTGACGGTGCGGTGCGCGCGCTCGGTCAGGCGCGCGCGGCCGACAGGGCGGTGCGGAAAGGCAAGAACGGCTCAATGCCTTTCGGCTTTTGAAATACGCGAGGAAAACGGCGAAGTAATACGCCGGCCGGTAATTCCCGCCCTGTGGCATTCACGAGAGTATGGATGCTCCAGGATGAACACAATGCTTTTGACAGAACCGGTTAAGTGAATGCTCGCGTGCGCATCTCGCGAGCCTGGCCGCGGGCGGCGGCGGCCGCGCCGACCAGCCCCGCGTCCCGCTCCAGGGCGGCGGGACGCACCGTGACGTCCCGGGCGAAGCCGAGCACCGCGTACGCCCGCAGATGGCGGCGCAGCGGTCCGAACAGCGTCTCGCCGGCCTGCGCGACGCCGCCGCCGATGACGGCCACCTCGATCTCCAGCAGGGTGGCCGTGCCCGCGATCGCCGCGGCCAGCGCCCGCGCGGACCGGTCGTAGGCGTCCAGGGCCCGCGTGTCGCCCGCGCGGGCGGCCTCGGCCACCGCGGCGGCGGTCGGCTCGGTCCCCGGCGGCGGCGCCCAGCCGGACCGCACGGCGTGCCGCGCGATCGCCGTCCCGCTGGCGTAGCCCTCGACGCACCCGAGGGCGCCGCAGGCGCACGGCGGGCCGTCCATGGCGACGGAGACGTGCCCGATGTGCCCGGCGTTCCCGGACGGCCCCGGACGCAGCCGCCCGTCCAGCACCAGGCCGCCGCCCACGCCGGTCGACACGACCATGCACAGCGCGTTGTCGACGCCCCGCGCGGCACCCCGCCAGTGCTCGGCGGCCGCCATCGCCACCGCGTCCCCCAGGAGCACCGGCTCGATCCCCGGCGGCAGCAACGGATGCCCGCGGACACTGTCCACCAGCGGAAACGCCCGCCAGGCCGGAATGTTCACCGGGCTGACCGTGCCGGCCACCGTGTCCACGGGCCCGGCGCTGGCGATGCCGAGCCCTCGGATCCCGCTCCACGCCGGGTAGCCGGCCAGCGTGTCGAGCACGGCGTCGACGGCCGCGGCGAGGCGGGCGGTGGACTCCCGCGCGGGCGTGGGGCGTTCGGTGCGTGCCAGGACCCGTCCCTCGTCGTCGACCAGGGCTCCGGCGATCTTCGTACCGCCGATGTCGAGGGCGGCGTACACGTCAAGAGAGGTGGACAACGTTGTCATCCTTCAGTAGGTCGATCTCGGAGGGAGAGGTGGAGGCGGGACCGGGGCTCGCGACGAACAGCGTCCCGTCGCCCTCCGCGCGGACGCCCTCGTCGGCGGCGGACAGGAAGCAGGACTCGCCGCGCGCCAGCCGGAGCGTGCTGCCGTCGGCCGAGCGCAGCACGACGGAACCCGCGACGCACAGGGCGATCCGGGGGCCGGAGGCGGGGACGAGCGGCCCGGACGAGCCGGCGAGCTCCGAGCGGTGCAGGGCGAACTCCTCCGCCGGGCTGTCGAAGACCTCGGTGAGGCCGGGTCCGGGCACCGTCCTGGCCCGCACCTCCGGCACCCGCACCGCCGGGTCGGTGACCCGCAGCAGCTCCGGGACGTCCACCTCCTTGGCCGTCAGCCCCGCGCGCAGCACGTTGTCGGAGTTGGCCAGCAGCTCCACGCCCAGCCCGCTCACGTAGGCGTGCAGCCCGCCGGCCGGCATGAACAGCGCGGCGCCCGGCTCCAGCACCAGGTGGCGCATCAGCAGCGAGGCGACCAGGCCGAGGTCCTGGGGGTGGTGCCGGTCCATCCGCACCACCGCGTCGTAGGCGGCGGCGAACGGCCCGCCGTCCCGCGCCCCGTCCGCGCACGCCGCCACGACCGCGGACACCAGCGCCGCGCGGCCCTCGTACGGCCACTCCAGGACGGTGCGCAGGGCCTCGGCAGGCGCGTTGGCGGCTCCCGTGCGCAGGACCGCGACGAGCGGGCGCAGCTCCGCCAGGGCGAGCCCGTCCAGGGCGTCGGCCGCCTCGGCCGCCGGGCGGAAACCGGCCAGGACCTCGAACGGGGTGAGCGCGCAGAGCAGTTCGGGCTTCGGCCAGTCGTCGGCGTACGGCCCGTGTCCGCCGGCCGCCCGCTGGGCCGCGAACGCCGTCCGGGCCCGCTCGCGGTCGGGGTGCACCTGGATCGACAGGGGCTGCTCGGCGGCGAGCACCTTCAGCAGGAACGGCAGCCGGCCGCCGAACCGGGCGGCGCACTCCGGGCCGAGCTCGCGCTCCGGGTCGGCGGCCACCACGTCCCGCAGGGTGGTGCCGCGGCCGTCGCGCACGAGGCCCGCGGGCCCGGACGGATGGGCTCCCATCCACAGCTCGGCCTCGGGCCCGTCCGAGGGTGCGTCCCGCCCCTGGAGCCGGGCCAGCGCGTGCCGCGAACCCCAGGCGTACGGCTTGATGATCGGTTGCAGTAGGTCCACGGGCGTACGGTAACCGGCCGCGAGGGGTTTTATTGAGCCGAGATACGGCCTGTTATTGAACCGGTATAGCGCGACGCGGCCCTACTAAACGGTAACGGAAGAGCGGTGGACGCCGGCGGAGCCGTCGGCGGCCCGCCCGGGCGCTGGAACACCGAACCGGTCCGGCACGCGGGGGACGTCGTGCCGGACCGGAGTTTCTCGGGGTGCCGTGTGGTCAGGAGCCGCGCTTCGCCGGGAAGGCGTGGGCGCGGGCAGCCACGACGACGAGGAGGACCGGGACCAGGAGGATCACGACGCTCCAGGGGAAGGACGTGGGGCCGAGGGCGTCGAGGAGGACTCCTCCGGCCACACCTCCGGCGGCCATGAAGCTGTTCCAGATCGTCACCAGCAGGGCCTGGCCGCGGTCGCCGCCGGCGTCGGTCACGGCCGTCTGCAGCAGGGTGGCCAGACCGCCCCAGCCGAGGCCCCACAGGACCATGGCGCCGTAGACCGCGAACGAACTGTCGGCGAGCACGGCCAGCAGGACCGAGGCCACGAGGAACAGCACGGCGCTGGCGATGGTGAGCTGGCGCAGCTTGCGGTCGATCAGGGCGCCGGTGACGAAGATGCTGACCATGGAGGCGATGCCGAACACCAGCAGCACGGTGTCGCGGTCGCCGCCCATGTCGTACTCGTCGAGGAAGGTGGCGATGTAGGTGTAGAAGGTGTTGTGGGCCAGGACGTACGCGGCCACCACGAACAGGATCGCGACGACGCCGGGGAGGCGGAAGGCCTGGAGGATCGGCTCACGGTGGCCGGGCTTCTGGCCGGGGTGGTCCGGGACCGACGCGAGGATCCACACCACCAGCAGGAGCGAGACCAGCGCGATCAGACCGAACGTCAGCCGCCAGCCGAACAGCGAGCCGAGGAAGGTGCCCGCCGGGATGCCCAGGGACAGGGCGAGCGGAATACCGAACATGGCGATCGCGATCGCCCGGCCCGCGAGGTGAGGCGGCGCCAGCCGGCGGGCGTAGATGACGAGTTCGCCCCACACTGCGGCGGCGGCGATACCGGCGATGAGCCGGAACGTCATCGTGAGGGCGTAGTTGGAGGAGACGGCCGTCACCAGGTTGGCGACGACGAACGCCAGCACGGACACCACCATCAGCCGCTTGCGCTGCCAGGTCGCGGTGGCCGCGGCCAGCGGGATGGCGGCCACACCGGTGGCGATCGCGTAGACGGTCAGTGTCTGACCCGCGGCGGACTCACTGACCGAGAGGTCGCGGGCCATCTCGGGCAGCACACCCGCGGGCAGCGCCTCGGTCAGGACCATCATGAAGGCCGCGGTGGCGAGCGCGAGAAGAGGAGAGAGAGGGAGCTTGCGGTCTTCAGCTGCCGGAACTGACTCCTCCGGCAGGTGAGTCGGGGACGTAGACGTTGACATGCTTGTATCCTCAAAGGGTCACATTGATGTGAAGGTCAAGGCGCTGAGTTGTGAGGTGGGTCATATGCGCATCGGGGAGCTGGCGGACCGTACCGGAACCCCTCGCAGGCTGTTGCGTTACTACGAGGAGCAGGGGCTGATCGTCCCCAGCCGCTCGCCGAACGGTTACCGCGACTACCACGAGGGCTATGTGGACCGGGTGTTGCAGATCCGGGGCCTGCTCGACTCCGGGCTGCCGACCCGGGTCATCAAGCAGCTGCTGCCGTGCCTGCACAGCAAGCCCCGGGCGATCCACATCAGCGATCCGACGCCGGAGACGATCGCCACGCTGGAGGGTGAACTCGAGCGGATCTCCGAGCGGATCCAGTGCCTGGTCCGCAGCCGGGACGCCATCGCCGACTACCTCGACACCACCCGCCGTTCCCAGCAGCCGGCCGCCGTGGCGACGGCCGGCCCCGGCGCGACCGCGCGCTACGAGACGGCAGGCGTCTGAACGTACTGCACGGCGTTGTCGAGCACGATGCCGTGGCTCTTGACGTCGATGACGATCCGGTCGCCGTCGGCGATGCGGAACCCGTCGTGGTAGCTGGCCTTGTCCGCGCCCAGCAGCACGTAGTTGACCATGTCGGGCCGCCGCACCGCCGGGAAGGTGAACAGGTGGTCCGTCATGGCCCGCGCCGTGAAGTACAGCGCGTCCTCACCGCAGTCGAACGGCCCCTCCCACGCGGTGACGCCGTCGCGCTCGATGGTGACCCGGCCGGTCACCGACGCCGGCGGCGCACCGAGGAACAGCCACGGCGCGATGGAGGTGTCGCACAGCTTGCAGTACGGGTTCCAGCCCGGGTTCTCGATGTGCAGACCGATGTCGCACAGGTCGTTGGCGATGGTGTAGCCCGCGTAGTGCGGGTTGCCGTCGGCGTCGTTGACGTAGACGAGCGCGACCTCCGGCTCCTCGATGAGACCGCGGACGTCCTGCGGGACGACCAGCGGCTCACCGGGCAGGCGCAGCCAGGAGCCGAAGCCCTTGAAGAACCAGTTCGGCGGCACGAACTCCTCGCCCTCCACCGGCTCCGCCTCGAACTTGGACTTGTGGGTGCGCATGAAGCCGCTCAGCAGGGCGTTTCCGGTGGTCCGCGGCAGCAGCGGCGGCAGGTGGCGCAGCCCGTCCGCGTCGCCCTCGACCGTGACCGACTCGGCGTCGGCCTTGATGGCGTCGACGACCTGCTCGGGCCGCTCGGCGGCGATGAACTCGGCCTGGAGACGGCCGTCGGAGACCTTGTACAGCGTCACGGGCCGACCGGGCTCGGGCTTCTCGAAGCCCACCCAACGGGCTTCCTGGTACTCGCATTCGAAGAGGATGGTCATGGCTGGGGCCCTCCTAGGCCCGTGATCGGGGTCGGTCCGACGCAGCCGGGGCATCGGACGAGTGGACGTCGGACGGGTGGACGTCGGACGAGTGGACGTCGGACGGGTGCACGAGGTCGGTCAGGACCTGCCGGATCCGGTCGACAGCCGCGCGGATCCAGGGCAGGCCGAGCGGGTCGTCGGTGGCGAGCGCGGCGGCGCGCTGCTCGCCGGTGTCGCCGTACAGGCGGCTGGTGGCCGCCCGCAGCCGCAGCGGCTCCGGCGACTCGCCGAAGGCGGAGGCGGGCAGCACGCCCACGCCGTACCGGTCGGTGAACAGCCGGGCCAGGTCGTCCCCGGTGCGCACGCCGTGCGCGAGGGCGAGCCGGTCCCGCAGCGGCTCGAAGTCCGGATACAGATAGCAGGTGGCCACCACCGGAGCCAGCAGCGCGCCGGCCGCGGTGAACTGCTCCGCGACCGCCCGGGCGACCGTCGCGTGCAGCCGGCGCGCGGCGCTCACATAGGCGGTGACCTCCGGCGGCTCGGTGAAGGCGCGGGCCGCCGCCGCCTGGATGGGCGCGGGCGGGCTGGACCAGATCTGGCTGGCGATGGCCACCAGCCGGGTGCGCAGCTCCCGCCCGGCCGGGCTGTCGGGCAGCCGGGCGACACCGGTGCGCCAGCCGCCGACGGCCAGGTTCTTGGTCAGCCCGGTCGTCACCACCGTCCGCTCGGGGGCGAACACCGCCGGGGAGACGACGGGCGTGGCCGGGTCGAAGACGAGGTCGCAGTAGATCTCGTCGGAGATGACGAAGAGATCCAGCTCACGGGCGACCTCGCCGAGCCGCCGGACGGTGTCGGGCGAGGCGACGGTGCCGGTGGGGTTGTCCGGCACCGTCACCACGACCGCGCGCGGGTCGCGCCCCGCGGCCCGGGCCGCGCCGACGGCCTGCCGCAGCCGGTCCGGATCGGGCACCCCGCCCTGCCCCGGCAGGACCGGCACGTCGATGGCCCGCGCACCGACGAGCCGGGCCTGGGCGGCGTAACTGACCCAGCTGGGCCGGGGGATGACGACGTCCCCGCCGACGGCCATGAGCAGCGCGAACAGCAGCGGCTTGCTGCCCGGCCCGGCGACCACCAGCTCCGGGTCGACCGCGAGGCCGCGCCGCCGCCAGTAGCCGGCCGCCGCCTCGCGCAGCGGCGCACCGCCGGCCACGGGGCCGTAGGCTCCCTCGCTCGCGGCCTCGGCGAGCCAGGCACGCATCCCCTCGGGGACGGGCAGGCCGATCTCGCCGCTGGCCATGGACAGGACCTGCTCGCCGGCCAGACGTCTGCGGGCGAGGGCTTCGTCGGCGGCGAGCGTCGCCGACGCGGTCACCTGAGCGGGAACGGGCATGGAGGGCTCCACGGGTCGGAAGGAGGTGGTTCGGTGGTGCGCGGCGGGGTCACGCCTCGGCGTACCGCCGCCGCAGTTCGGCCTTGCGGACCTTGCCGGTCAGCGTCTTCGGCAGGGCCTCGACGACCTCCAGACGCTCGGGCAGGAACCGCGGGTCCTGGTCGGCCGCGCGCAGATGGGCGCGTACGTCCTCCAGCGTCGGGCGGACGTCGCCGCCGGGCACGACGACCGCGACGATCACGTCGTCGATCTGCCCGCTCGGTCCGATCAGCGCCGCCTCGGTGACCAGCGGATGGCTCGCGATGATCGCCTCCAGCTCGGTCATCGGCACGACGATGCCGTCGCGCATGATGGCGTCCTTGGCGCGGCCCAGGATGCGGATGCCGCCGCGTCCGTCCTCGCGGGCCACGTCACCGGTGTCGAACCAGCCGTCGGCGGTGAGTTCCGCCGCGAAGACGTCCTCGCGCTTGTAGTAGCCGAGCGCCTGCGAGGCGCCGCGCACCCGCAGCCGGCCCACCGCGGCCCGCTTGCCCGGGTCGTGGCAGGCGTCGATGCGGATCTCCATGGAGTCGATCGCCTGCCCGTTGCTGTGCGCCGCCCAGTCCTGGTTGTAGTCGAGGCGGGTGATGGTGACCGGCCCGTACTCGGACATGCCCCACACCGAGTACGTGCGCGCGCCGAGCGTCTCGCGCAACTCGTCCACCAGCGGCTGGAGAACGGGCGCGGAGCCGGTGACCACGTGCCGCAGGGTCGCGACGTTCCGCGGCACGGACCGCTGGGAGGCGGCGATGTCGGTGAGTGTCGGCGGCGGCCCGTACAGCAGGTTGGCGCCGTAGCGTTCCACCAGGTCCAGCAGCGTGGCGTGGTCCTTCACGTCCTGGAAGGCCACCGTGCCGCCGAGCATCACACCGGCGAGCACGCCCTGCGCGAAGCCGGAGTAGTGGACCAGCGGGGTGGTGACGGCGGCGACGAGACCGTCGTCCAGCAGGAAGTGGTCGACATAGCCGCGCACCGCCGAGTGCACGGTGTTCTGACTGTGCAGGACACCCTTGGACTCGCCCGTGGTCCCGGAGGTGAACAGCACCACGAACGGGTCGTCCGGGCCGAGTTCACGGACCTCCGGGTCGTCCGCGAGCCGCTGCTCCCAGGGCTGGGCGACGAAGTGGTCGTGGAAGTCCACTGAGCCCTCGGGGCCGTGCCCGTCGACCACCACCACGTGCTCCAGCGGCAGCTCGGAACGCAGTTCGGCGACCGGGCCGGCGAGCGCGTGGCCGTCCCACTCCGGCACCGTGACACACACCCGCGCCTCCGTCAGCGCCAGGCGGTGCCGCAGCTCGTTCTCCCGGCAGTCGGGGGCGATCGGGCAGATCACCGCGCCGACCCGCATGCAGGCGAACATCAGCGGCACCATCTCCCACCGGTTGGGGAGCTGGACGGCGACGAAGTCCCCGTGCCGCACGCCGAGTTCGCGCAGCGCGCCGGCGAACCGCTCGGTGAGCCGGGCCAGGTCCGCGTAGTCGAGGGTGTCGGTACGCGCCTCGCGCAGCCGGCGGCCGGCGATCGCCGTCTTGTGCGGCCGCTCGCGGGCCTGCCTGCGCAGGTCGTCCAGGAAGGTCTCGTCCCGCCACCAGCCGCGGCGCCGGTACTCCGCCGCCCGGTCGCCGGCGGAGGCGGTGGCCAGGCCGGTGTGCGTGGCCGTGGTCATCACAGCTCCTTTCGGCGGGCGGCCAGCAGTTCGGGAAGCGGGTTGCCCGCGCGGGCGGCGGAGATCTCCAGCAGGTCCCGGGTGTTGCGCCGGACCCGGTCGGCGACCCAGTCGAAGACCCACTGCTTGCGGGCCTGCGCCGGCAGTTCGAAGGGGACGACCCGGGTGACGGCCAGCGCCGCCGAGCCCGCCCCGCCGATGTTGGCGATCACACCCGGCACCAGGTCCGCGCCGGAGGCGGCGACCTTCTCCCGGGCGTCGTCGGTGGAGGCGAGGTTGGCGCCCTCCACGACCAGCCGGGCCCGCAGCCGGTGCGCGTTCTCGGCGTTCAGGGCGTGCTTCTGCGCGGCGAGGATCAGCAGGTCGGCGTCGACTTCCAGCCAGGCGTCCGGCTCGGACGAGAGCGTGACGTGCTGCGGCAGCCGGGTGCGGTCGATGTGCCCGAACTCGTCGGTGACGGCGATCAGATCGGCCACCGGGAGCCGGTCGGCACTGATGGTGCCCCGCACGTCGGCGACGCCCACCACGACATGGCCCCGGTCCTCCAGGAACCGGGCGACCGCGCGGCCCACCGCGCCGAAGCCCTGCACCACCACCCGGGCCGGCCCGGTGTGCCCCCGGGCCTCCAGCGCGGTGACCGCGGCGACGCCCACGCCGTGACCGGTGGCGTCGATCAGCGGCTCGTAGTAGGTGCGCCAGTCGATCGGCATGTCGGGGGCGCCCAGCCGGTAACGCGGGTCGTAACCGGCCTCGGCGAAGAAGACGGCTCGGTCGGCCGGGGTGACCCCCATGTCGATGCCGAGGTGGATGCCGCCGTGCAGCAGCGGTTTGACGGTCCGGCCGAAGGTGCGGAACGTCTCCTCGCGGTTGGTGCCGTCGGAGACGATGCCGCCCTTGGCACCGCCGATGCGCAGGCCGGCGAGGGTGAACTTGTGGGTCATGTCGCGGGCCAGCCCGCGCACTTCCTCCTCCGTGACCCCCGGGGTCATCCGGACGCCGCCCATCGCCAGCCCGTCGACGAGGGAGTCGACGACGACCCAGCCCTTGACGGCGCCACCGCTGCCGTACAGATGGGTGACGAACGCCGGGTCCTGCGGTTCTTCCAGAACGCTCATGGTCAAGTCCTCAGTGGGTCGGTGAGTCGGTGAGTCGGTGAGTCGGTGGGGGTCACTGGTAGAGCTGCGCGAAGCCGCGCAGGATCTCCAGGCCGTCACTGCGGAACTCCAGGTGGGCCTGCGCGCCGAAGACGCGGCCGTCGTCGGAGCGCAGGAACTCCACGGGCGCGTGCTCGGAGCGGCCGATGGAGCGGAAGCCCGCCGGGGCCTCCTGCAGATACAGGGTGTGCCGGTGGAACACGGTCACCGTCGGCTTGACGTAGGTGAACAGGGGCTCTTCCTTGTCCACCTGGACCTCGTAGCCGCCGACCCGCTGCGGGCCCTCGGCGAGGCGGCCGCCGGCCGACACCGCGAGGATCTGCATACCGCCGCAGATCCCGAACACCGGGACATCGGCGTTCATCACGAGATCGACGAGCGGCTTGTAGTAGTCGCGGTCGTACGCCCGCACCTTGGTGCCGCTCAGCACGACGGCCTGGTAGCGGCCGTCGAGCCGGGCGGGCACCGAGGCGGCGTCCACCGCGTCGGTCTCGGAGCCCAGCTGTTCGAACCGCGCCCGCAGTTGCTTCAGCGACAGGGTTCCGTTGTTGACCACCAGGACACGGGATTTCGCCACGTGTTCGCTCCTCAGTCTCGCGTGATGACGGTGCCGGTGCGGGCGGCGAGCAGCTCGCTGACGGGCGCGCTGCCGATGACGACCCGCGCCACGCCCCGGTCCAGCGCCTCGCCGGCCGCGCGCAGCTTCTTGCGCATGCCGCCGGTGGCGCCGTTGTCCCGGAACCGGGCGGCCGCCGCCGCCGTGATCCGGGGCACCGGCTCGCCGTCGATCAGCAGATGGGCCACATCCGTGACCAGGACCAGGTCACTGGCGCCGGTGGCGCCCGCGACGGCCGCCGCCGCCCGGTCGGCGTCGGTGTTCACCTCCTGGCCCGCGCCGTTCCTGGCCAGCGGGGTGACCAGGTAGGCGTGGCCCGGCTGGAGGTTCTTCAGCGGCGCCGGATCCACTCCGGTGATCGGGCCGACCAGGTTCTCCAGCTCGACCAGCTGCTTGCCCTGCCACCACCAGCGCTCGCCCTCGCCCGCGCTGACCAGGCCGTCGCTGCCGAGCAGCCGCTCGGCGGTGATGCCGCGCCGGCCGAGCCGCTCGAAGACGTCCTCGGCCAGCTGGGCGCTGACGGTCTTGATGTCGGCGATGACCTCCGGCGTCGTCCAGCGGCTCTGGTTGCCGTACCGGTCACGCAGGATCGCCGACGGTTCGCTGTAACGCGGGCGGAGCCTCTTGAGCGGCTTGGACCAGCCGTGCACCAGGACCAGGGGGTGTTCCCGGCCGTGCCGGGCCAGGTCGTCCCACCAGTCCCCGGCGAGATCGTCCAGGCAGCTGCCGCCGAGCTTGACGACGGTCGGAGCCGCCTTGTTCACGGAGGCGCTCATGCGGGCACCACCGGCTGCATCGTCAGCCCCGTCTCCTCGGGCAGGCCGAACCGCAGGTTGGTCACCTGGAGGGCCTGACCCGCCGCGCCCTTGACGATGTTGTCCAGGGCGGCGAGGACGACGATGCGTCCACGCGCGTCCGGCTCCTCGTCCAGCAGGACCGTCACATCGACGTAGTTGGATCCGAGCACGGCCTGCGGGTCCGGCACCGGGATCAGCGTCTCGGTGTGCCGGCGCACCCGCACGAACCGGTGACCCTTGTAGAAGCGCAGGTAGGCGCGTTGCAGCTCGCGCTGGTCGAGCTCCTCGTCGATGAAGACATAGCTGCTGGTGAGCAGCCCGCGCACATGCGAGACGCCGTAGGCGGACATGCTCAGCGACTCGACCGCGCCGGGCTTGCCGCGCTCCAGGAAGTCCTTGACCTCGGCGGCGTGCCGGTGCCCGGTCGGGGCGTACGGGGCGATCGCCCCGCTGCGGAACGGGTGCAGGTCGGCGGTGCGCAGCTGCAGACCGCCGCCGCTGGAACCACTCTTGCCGTCCACCACGACCGTCTTCAGGTTCAGGCCGAGGCCCAGGGTGAGCGGCGCGAGGCTCACGGTGATGGCGGTGGCGTAGCAGCCCGGCAGCGAGATCAGCGCCGCGTCCTTCAGCTGCTCGCCGATCAGCTCCGGCACACCGTAGACGAAACGATCGGCCAGCTCGGTGCGGCGCGTGACCTTCGGGTACCAGCGGTCGTGCAGCTCCGGGGTACGGATCCGGAAGGCGCCGCTGAGGTCGACGACGGCCGCGACCCGGTCGGCGAACAGCTGCGCCAGCTCGGCCGACACCGGCGCCGGGGTGGCCAGGAAGAGGACGTCCACGCGGGAGGCGACGTCCTCGGTGACCGGCTCCACGGTCAGCCCGCCCAGGTCCAGGCGCAGGCCGGGGTGCAGCTCGGCCGGGCGGCGGCCGATGTGGGACGAACCGCCCAGGTAGGTGAGTTCCAGGTCGGGGTGCTGGGTGATCAGACGTATGAGTTCTCCGCCGGCGATGCCCGAGGCGCCGACGACTCCTGCGCGGATCATGCGAGCAGCTCCTGCAGATGGCGGCCGATGGCCGAGGGGACGTCCGCACCGGTCGCCGACGCCACCGCCCGGAAGGCGGGCGCGTGGTTGACCTCGTTGACGACATAGCCGTCCTCGGTGCGGAAGAGGTCGACTCCGTAGATGCCCGGGCCGAGGACCCCCAGGACGGCGTCGATGATCTTCAGCGCCTCGGGGTCGTGGTCGACGGCGCGGTTCTTGTTGCCGAGCGCCGCGTTGTTGCGCCAGTCGGTGCCGGCGCTCTCGAACTCGGCGGCGCCCACCAGCTGGTCGCCGACGACCAGGCAGCGCACGGAGCTGCCGCCCAGGTACGGCTCCACCAGGCAGGCCTGCTCGAAGGCGTGCCCGAGGTCCTCGACGTAGTCGTACACGGAGTGGGCCGTGTCGGGGTGCCGCAGCAGCGTGACCCGCTTGCCCATGCCGCCGAAGACCGGCTTGAGGACCAGCGGCGCCGGCAGTTCCTCCAGCGCCTTCTCGAAGTCCTTGCGGGACAGGACCAGCCGGAAGTCCGGCACGGGGACGCCGGCGGCGCGCAGCCGGGCGCGCAGCTCGGCCTTGTTCTCGCAGGCGTGGATGGCCGCGGCCGTGTTGATGGTGGGCACGCCCGCCTCCTCGGCGAGGCTGGCGACCAGCCCGCCGCGGGTGTAGCTGCGGCTGCGCACCAGCACGGCGTCCAGGCCCTTGAGGGAGGGCGCGCCTGCCCCGCCGAGGCACAGCGACTCGTCGTTGACCCACTCGATCCGCAGACCGAAGTCGGGCGCGGTCTCGATCAGCCGGCGTTCCTCCCAGCTGATCCGGTCCGCGATGATGGCAACGGTGTTGCCCATGAAAGGTGTCTCCTTAGAAGAGAGGCGCCGGGGGAGCGGCGGCTGTCACTGGCCCCAGTCGCGCAGCTGCACCTGGACCATCTGCAGGACCAGCCGGCCGTCCTGGATGTCCTCGACGCGGAGGGTGAGCATGCACTCGGGGCAGGAGAGGGTCTCGCCCTGGACGACCGGCGGCACGGTCAGGTCGGTCTCGCACTCGGGGCAGGCACCGGTCAGGGTGGCGGCAGTGGACATGAGGTAACTCCGTTCTGATGCAATGGTGTTGACTCGTCCCAGGCTGTCGGCGCCTGGACTCACTCGGACTGGAAGTCGATGGCGGCCTTGCGGATGGCGTCCCGGTCGAGCAGCGGCGCGCCGTTGCGCTCCTGGCGCTCGACGAGCCACGGCGTGAAGGCGTCGACGTCGACGAAGACACCCGACTCGGCGAGCGCCCAGCGGACCAGGGCCGGCGTCAGCCGGCTGCGGACCCGCAGCTCGCGGGAGTTGCCGACGAGCTCGGCGGGCAGCGTCTCGTAGGCCTCGGGGTGGGTGAGCTGCCCGGGCAGCTCGTACGCGAAGGCGTGCGGCGTGGTCGGACCGGACTGGAAGGCCTCGCCCAGGCCGGCGCCCTTCAGGGCGATCCGGGACAGCTCGGTGAGATGAGAGAGGTCGAAGCGGGTGTCACCGTGGATGACCCGCAGCGAGGTGAGCAGCTCCGCCAGCGGGGCGTTGCCGCCGCGCTCACCGATCCCGCCGACCGTCGCCGAGATCCACTGCGCGCCGGCACGGACCGCCGCGAGCGAGTTCGCCACGGCCATGCCCAGCATGTTGTGGGAGTGGATCTCGATCTCGGAGCCGTCGATCGCGGTGAGGTCGCCGATCACCTCCTCCATCTGCCAGGGCGAGAGGTAGGCGACGGTCTCCGCGAGGCGGAACCGGTCCGCGCCGGCCTCGAAGCCCGCGGTGACGTACGGGACGAGCCGCTCCTTGGGGGTGCGGGCGCCGTCCTCGCCGCTGAAGGTGACGTGGAAACCCCGCTCCTTGGCCTGCTGGATCGCCGAACGGGCCAGTGCCTGGACGAACTTGGCGCTGGGCGAGCCGAGCTTCAGCTTGGCGTGCTGCTCGGACGTCGGGATCGAGTACATGATGTGGCGCACGCCCAGCCGCTCGGCCTCGTCGAGTGCCGTGGCCACCTGCTGGCGGTCCCGCACGACCAGGAGGGTCATGCTGCGCTCGGGGCCGACGGCCTCGTGGGTGGCGAGGACGAGGTCGGCGTCCTTGGAGTTCGGACCGGACACCATGCCGACCTCGACCAGTTCGATCCCGGTCTTGACCAGCAGGTCCGCGATACGGGCCGCGTCCTTGGGGCCGAACTCGACGCCCGCCATGTGCGCGGAGTCCCGCAGGGTGGCGTCGGACAGGCGGGGCAGCCCCGTCACGGGCTCGGACCCCTGCACTGCTGCTGACATTTGCGTTCCTTCCCTCGTCGAATTCCGGTGGAGCGCTGGGAAATATGCTGGCCGACCCTGTGTCAGGGAACAACGCTCCCTGTGTCAGAGGATTGTCAAGGAGTGTGGCGCAACGTTATGGAACGTCGAGAGAGCGAATTTCCCTCGAATCCATCGACAAATTTCTGCCCGATCCGGCTCGCCCGGAAATGACGCGGCTAGGGTGCGCAGGACCCGATGAATTGGGGAGAAGGGAAATCCCATGGTCATTTCGAATTCCCTCGCCGGCGCCGGTCTCGGCGCCGAAGGGGACGAGCGCTCCGTGGCCGAACGCGTCCGCAAGCTCGCCGACCGGCTCGTACGGCCGACCGCCCCCGCACGCGACCGAGACCGCCGGTGGGATCCGGAACTGTTCCGGGAACTGGCCGAGGCGGGGCTCGCGGGCGCTCTGATACCACCCGAACTGGGCGGCGCGGGCCTCACCGCCCGGGAGACGTTCGCGCTGCTCGAAGGGCTGGGCGAGGGCGCCCGCGACCCCGGCCTGGCGCTCGCCGTCGGGGTGCACGCGGTCCTCACCGCCGTACCGCTGCGCGCCTTCGGCAGCGCGGCGCAACGCGAGCGCTATCTGCCCCCGATGGCCGACGGCAGCCGGCTCGGCGCCCTGTCGCTGCGGCAGACCCAGCACACGGGCCTCGCCCCCACCGTCACCGCCCGGCCCGCCCCGGCCGAGGGCGACGGCTGGGTGCTCACCGGTGAACTCGACCTGGTGGCCGGCGCTCCCGAGGCACACCACTTCCTGGTCGTCGCCGGGCACGACGGGCGCGGCGGCCGCACCGCGTTCGTCGTCGACCGCGAGACGCCGGGCCTGCAGATCACCGACGCCGGTCCGGCCGCGATGCCCACCTGCCCGTGGGGGCGGCTGGTGCTGCACGGCTGCCCGGTGCCGGACACCGCCGTGCTGGGCACCGTCGGCGGCGCCGCCGACGAGGTGGAACCGCTGCTGGCCTGCCTGGACTGGGTCTTCACCGGCGCGCCCTGGCTGGGCGTCATGCGCGCGCTGACCCGGGACGCCGTCGGGGAGGCCCGCGAGCGTCTGCTCTTCGGACGGCCGGTCGCACACGACCAGTCGGCCCGGTTCACGCTGGCCGACCTCGCGGCCCGCTGCGAACTGGCGGCCGGGCTGCTGTACCGGGCCGCCGAGCAGTTCGACGGCGCCGGCCGGCCCGCGCACGAGGACGCGGCCGCCGCCCGGCTGTTCACCGCGAGCGCCGCGCGGGCGGTCACGGAGGAGGTGGCGCGGCTGTCCGGTCCGTTCGCCCTGACCGGCGACCACCTGATCGAGCGGGCGCACCGCGACGCGCTGTTCTTCGCGGAGACCGGCGGCGGCAGCGGCGTGCTGCGGCCGGTGGTCGCGGCGTCCCTTCTGGACCTCGGCTGAACGTGACGTCCGGACCGTTGCTGGACGTGGCTTCCGGACCGCGGCTGAGCGTGGCTTCCGGACCGTTGCTGGACGTGGCTTCCGGACCGCGGCTGGACCTGACTTCTGGAACTCGGCTGAACGTGAGGAGTGCAACCGACATGACCGGCACCCAGCGTGGCACCGGCACCCAACGTGGCACCGGCACCGCATGGAGCTTCCCGGGCGTGGCCGCCCGGGCCAACGAGACCGACGTGGCCGGCCGGATCCATCCGGCCAGCTGGCAGGAGACCGCCGACAGCGGCTACCTGAGGATGTTCCACGCCCCCGAGCTGGGAGGCACCGGCGCCGACGTCCTCGCCCAGCTGGAGGCCATGGAGACCCTGGCCCGCGCCTGCCCGGCCACCTACTGGACGGCGACCGTCTCGGGGCTGCTGTGCGCCAAGCTCATCGCCCGCTACAGCCCCGCCCGCGAACACGCCCGGCTGCTGGAGCCGGTGCTGTCGGGGGAGAAGCTGGCCTGCTTCGCGATCGTCGAGCGCGGCGCGGGCAGCGACGCGGCCACCCTGAACACCCTGGTGCGCCCGGCGGGGGCACCGGGGGAGGGGTATCTGATCAGCGGCGAGAAGAGCAGGATCGCCAACGCCGCCGAGGCCGATCTGGCGGTCACGGTCGTCCGGCGCCACCGGCCCGCCGAGGAGGGCGGCCCGGAGTGGTGCCTGGCCTTCGTGGACCTGCGCCGGCCCGGGGTGCGCCGTTACGACATCCCGCGGATGGGCCTTCGCGGCATGCCGTGGGGCGGCATCGTCTTTACCGACGCCCATGTCGCCGAGTCCGACGTCGTGCCGGTGCCGTTCGGGGAGCTGGGCGGGGAGCTGTCCGAGAGCATGGCGTGGGGCTGGCTGCTGATCGCGGTCGCGGCCGTCGGCATCGCCGAGTCCGCGCTGGACGCCTCGGTACGGCACGCGCGCGAGCGGGTCTCCTTCGGCCGTCCGCTGATGCACATGGAGGGCGTCCAGGCCCAGCTCGCCGACGCCCGGGTGCGGATCGACGCGGCCCGGTCGCTGGCCCGGCGGGCACTGGCCGAGAAGGCGGCGGGCCGGCCCGCCCGGGATCTGATCGCGATGCTGAAGATCTACGCCACCGAGATGGCCGTGGACGTCACCGCCGCGGCCGTGCAGATCCACGGGGCGAGCGGGGTGACCCAGGGCCATGAGGTCGAACGCCTCTACCGGGACGCGCAGATGAACGTCATCGGCGGCTTCACCTCCAACCGGCTGCGCGAGGTGGTTGCCGAGGGGCTGGGTCTGGGACCGGCGGTCTACAGCGCCTTCGACTGGCTGAGGCCCACCGGGCTCGGCAAGGACCCGGTGGGCTTC
>NZ_JBEPAL010000023.1:0-62593 GCF_040298625.1 Streptomyces sp. NPDC001532 | reverse complement strand
CGGGTCGGCGGTCGTGCGTGATGTCGGAGGTCTCGGCGGGCCGTCGGTCGGGAGGTGGTTGCCGAGGGGCTGGGTCTGGGACCGGCGGTCTACAGCGCCTTCGACTGGCTGAGGCCCACCGGGCTCGGCAAGGACCCGGTGGGCTTCGACGGGCTTCGGGAACCGGCCGGCGCCATGTCCTGACCACCCGGCTTCCGGTCCCGGGCGACGGCGTGGGCGGGTGGACTGCCCCGCCGCCGCCCGGGCAAGGGAGGCCGTCCGGCCGCGCGCGGTACGGGCCCTGAGGGCGGCGGGGCCTTAAGTCGCGCGGGACGCCGGCCCGACGGCGGCCCGTCCATCGCGCGTGACGCCGGCCCCACGGCGGCCCGTCGGTCGTGCGTGATGGCGGGGCTGGCCGGTCCGTCGGGCGTGCGCGAGGTGGTTGCCGAGGGCCGGCCAGTCGGTCGTGGGTGACGCCGGGGCGAGGGCGGTCCGTCAGCCGTGCGTGACGCCGGAGCGTGGGCGGTCCGCCAAGCGTGCGGGAGGTGGTCGCCGAGGGTGTCCGTCGGTCGTGTGTGATGCGGGGACCGAGGCCATCTCAGCCGTGACCGATGCGGTAGCCGACACCCCTGACCGTGATGATCCAGCCGGGTGCGCCCAGTTTCGCCCGCAGGCTGCTCACATGCGTGTCGATGGTCCGGCTGGAATCCGTCCACTGGGTGTCCCAGACCCGGGCCATCAATTCCCTGCGGGAAATGACGCTTTCCGGGTTCGCGGCCAGAAGATGCAGCAGCTCGAATTCCTTGGCGGTGAGATTGACCGGCTCGTCGTGCACCCGGACCTCTCGGGTCCGGCCGTCGATATGGAGTGGCCCGCGCGTGATGGTGCGGGCCGATTCCGGTTGCGGATAGGCCCGCCGCAATAATGCCTCTATACGGGCCGTCATCTCCCGCACACCACAGGAGGCGACGACACAGTCGTCCGCGCCTGCCTGGAGGGCGAGCACCCGGTCCACCTCTTCCGCGTCGCGGGCGGTGACGGAGATGATCGGCTTGTTGCCGGCCGCCCTGATCCGCCGGCACACCTCCAGACCGTCGATGTCCGGAAGGCTGAGGTCCAGCAGGACCAGATCGACGTGCTGATGGGACTTCAGCGCGGCCGCGCCGCTGTCCACGCAGTGCGCGACGTACCCGTGCCGGCGCAGCTCGGAGACGCGCGCCTCGGCGGCGGCGGGGTCGTCCTCGACCACCAGGACCCGGATCGTGCCGGTCTCGCTCACCTTCATGAAGTGCGCGAGGGCCGCCGGCGGCGGGACACGCACCACCGTGAAGTCTCTCGTCCGTGCGGTGATACCTCCAGGTGCCTCTGCGGCATGCAGTGTCATCGCTCCCCCTATCGCCTGCACCACCTAAAGAAACACACGTCCTGTTTTTTGTACACCCGGGAACGAGTGTCAGAAGGTGAGCAAACTGGGACAAACCGTCGCTACAGTGCAGCACTCTTGAGGCAAACTTGACATCGAGACCACCATTTGAGACGCCACGTCGCCAGAAAACCGAACGCTGTGTAAACAAACACTGTCATGACAGCCCTTCGTTGCGACGCCGTAAGGGAATATTGCATTCCGTATTTCTGGGCGGTCTAGGTGATCCAGTGTGCGACGTGCGCACTCCATGCGTTGCTGATGGCTTCAAAAATGCAAATGACTCCGGGGGTGAGCCCGGAGTCAGGAGAGAGGTCCCGGTGGCTACGCGAGCAGTCGCTCGGCCCGGTAGGGGGACATGTCGATCTTGGCCAGCACGCCGGGGCTGACGATGCTGGGCAGCAGGAGCTGATAGAGGGACGAGACCTCCTCGGTGAGGTCCAGTCCCTCTCCGATGCTCTCCGTCAGCAACTGGACACCGGTCCAGGAGCCCACGACGGCACGGGAGACGGCGGACGGATTGGCGTGCTGGAGCAGTTCGCCGCGCTTCTGGGCCTCGGCGAGCAGATCACGGCCCACGCTCACCCAGTCCGCCCAGCGTGTCCCGAACAGCCGACGTGCCTTGGGGTCGACGGAGAGCCGGATGGCCGCGCGCAGTATCGGCTCCCGGGGCACCCGGTGGGCGAGGACGAGGCCCAGGTCCACCCACTCCTGCATCTTGAACTGCTGTGGGCTGACGCCCTCGAGGGTCACCGCCTCGTCCAGCACCGCCCGCGCCATGTCCTCCTTGGAGGCGAAGTGGAAGTACAGAGCGCCACGTGTCAGCCCCGTGCGCTCGACGAGCGCGGCGATGGTCGCGGCGTCGTACCCGACTTCGTTGAAGAGGCCGGCCATTGACTCGAGAATGTGCTTGCGAGTGCGAATCGCTCGATCCTGCCTCACCATGACGCACCGCCCGCCCGTCCGATTCCCCGCAGTTGAACTCTCACAAAAGCCCCTTGCACGTGACTGAAGAGTCGGTATGTTATCAATCTGCGGCACAGCGAACAGACGTCCGAGTAGCGGTTCAACCCGGGGGAAGCCTTGCCCAGGACCACGCAGCCCTTCCATGCCCACCGCGACGACGCCGGGACGTCCCTTCCGGCACGGTTGGGCGAGTACACCCACCTCAGGCACGACGAGTCGGTCCTCGTCCAGGACTGGCACCAGGAGAGCACCCACACCTTCACCGTCCGGGTCCAGTGGCCCGCCCGCAGCGGCGCCCACCCGTACGACCCGCGGCTGCTGACGCAGACCATCCGTCAGTCCGGTCTCCTCGTCGCGCACGCGGCGTACGACGTCCCGACGCGGCATCAGACACTGCTCAACACACTGAACATCACGGTGGAACCCGGCTTCGAGGCGCGGGCCGGCGCCGACCTCCAGGTCGACGTCGCGGTCACGCGGACCGGCGGGCGCTCCGCCGGCCTCGCGATGGAGTTCCGCATCCGGCGGGGCGAGGAGACGGTGTGCCTGGCCGACACCGAGTTCGGCTGGGTGTCGCCCGGGGCGTACCGCCGGCTGCGCGGCCGTACGTTCCACGACTCGGACTGGGGCAGCTGGCCGCTCCCGCGGCCCGTCGCCCCGTACCTGGTCGGCAGGCGCGAGGACAACGACGTACTCCTCGCCCCCGACGGCACCTCGAACCGGTGGCAACTGCGCTGCGACATCTCGAACATCCTCCTCTTCGACCACCCGGTGGACCATGTGCCGGGCCTGGTGCTGCTGGAAGCCGCGGAGCAGGCGGCACGGGCCGCCTCGGGCGCCCGGCCCGTCGAGATCACCGACCTGAGCATCAGCTACCAGCGGTACGTGGAGTTCGACGAGCCGTGCCTGATACAGGCTCAGCCGCTGCCCACGCTGCTGCCGGGCTGGCTCGCCTTCGAGATCACCGGCTTCCAGCGCGACGAGCCGGCATTCCGGGCCCGGCTGCGCGGACTGCGGCACCGGGCGTAGCACGCCCCGGTCACCCGGCGGCGCGGCCCCGGTCACCCGGCGGCGCGGCCCCGGTCACCCGGCGGCGCGGCCCCGGCTCCCGGAACGCGAGCCGCACCCGCCGCCGGGTCACCGCCCCGACGAACGCGAGACCGACCGGCCCTCCGGATCACTCGTTGCCCGCAGGCTCCGTCAGACGGCTCGCCTCGACAGCGCCGGCCAACCGCGGCACCTCAGCCGCGAGACGGAGCGGACCTCGAACGTGGTCTCAGGCGTGGTCTCAGGTCTCCCGGCGCCGGGACACCGCGCACAGGGCGGCCGCGCCCAGGGCGCAGACGGCGGCCGCGAGCCAGACGACCACATAGCCGGACTCGGCGGGCTCGCCCGTGCGGTCGACGGTGAACGCGCCGAGCAGCGCGGCGAAGACGCCTCCGGCGGCGGCTCCGCCGAGCGTCTTCACGTTGTTGTAGAGGGCGGCGGCGATGCCGGTGCGGGAGACGTCCGCGGCCTCGACGATCACGGTCGGCATCGCGCCCAGCGCCAGACCGACGCCGAGACCGAGGAGCAGCGAGCCGGCCGCCATCTGCCACGGCCGCTCGTGGACGGCGGCGTACTGAAGGAACGACAGGGCCACCAGCCCGAAGGCCGTCACCAGGGTCGGGCGGTAGTCGATGCGCCGGGCGACCGCGGCGGTGGCCAGGGAACCCAGCACGGCCGCCACGTACCCCGGCAGCGACACCAGGGAGATGGAGAGCGCGGAGAGGCCGAAGCCGTAACCGGTGGCGTCCGGGTCGGCGGCGAAGAAGGTGGCGTTCGGGGCCTGGCTGCCGAAGTAGAAGACACCGAAGAGGAACGCGGCCAGATAGAAGGGCGCGGCGTCGCGGCCGGCCAGGGCCCGGACGTCCACCAGGGGCTCGGCCGTGCGCAGTTCCACGACGGTCCACACGGCGAGCAGCAGGACGCCCAGCGCGACCGGCCCCAGCACACCGGCCCCGGTCCACGACCCGTCCTCCGCCGCGCCCACCCCGGCGAGCAGCGCCAGCACCGCCGCGCCGAGCAGCACCACGCCGGGCCGGTCGACCCGGCCCGTGGCCCGGTGCGACGACTCGGGCACGGCGACGAAGGAGACCGGAACGCACAGCACCGCCAGCACGGCGGGCACCAGCAGGGTCGTACGCAGGTCGTCGAAGGCGGAGTGCAGCAGGCCCATCGCCAGGCCCCCGGCGAGTGAGCCGAAGGCCAGGGCGCCCACGAGGCGGGCGATGGCCCGGCGGGCGTCGGCCACCGGCAGCCGGTCCCGGACGAGCGCGATCTCCAGCGGCAGCAGCGCGGCCAGCGGCCCCTGGAGCAGCCGCCCGGCGAGCAGCACGGGATAGCTGTCCGCCAGGGCGACGAGGACGCTGCCGGCGGCGGTCAGCGCCAGGGCCAGCCGCAGCATGCGGCGGTGCCCGTGGAGGTCGCCCAGCCGCCCGAACAGCGGGACGCACACCGCGGCGGCGAGCAGCTGCGCGGAGATGATCCAGGAGGCGTCGGCGGAGCCGATGCCCAGATGGGTGGCGAGATCGGGCAGCAGCGGTGCGACCCCGGTCTGGAGGAAGCCGCTGGTGATCTCGAAGAGGACGAGCAGGCCGACGACGGCGTTGACGGAACCCTCGCGGGTGCGCCGGGCGGTCGGGGAGGTCGCGGTCACGGTGTCACTCCTGTGCGGACGGGTCGGCGAGCGGCGTGCGGGCCAGACGCCTCAGCGCCAGCCCGGCGAGCAGGGCCGCGGCGTACGGCAGGGCTCCGTCGTCGTAGACGGCCAGCGGCGAGTGGTTCATCGGCGCGGTCGCGGGGTCGGTGCCGGGCGGGCAGGCGCCGAGCCCCACGAAGGCTCCCGGTACCTCGCGCAGCACGAAGGAGAAGTCCTCGGAGCCGGCGATCGGGTTGGCCGCCGGGAAGGCCCGGCCGTCGCCGAGGATCTCCTGGGCGGTGCGCAGCGCGAAGTCGGCCTCGTCCGCGTCGTTGACGGTGGGCGGGTACTGCTCGACGTAGTCGACGTCCGCCACCGTCCCGTGGGCCGCCGCGATGCCGTGCACCGTGCGTTCGAACGCGCCGCGCACCGTGGTGCGGGAGGTGTCGGAGAAGGTCCGCACGGTGGCGGACAGGCGGGCCCGGTCCGGGATGACGTTGGGCGCGGTGCCCGCGCTGAGCTGCCCGACCGTGACGACGGCCGGGTCGAAGATGTCGACCTCCCGGGTGACCAGGGTCTGCAGGGCCGTGACCATCGCGCACACGGCGGGCACCGGGTCACCCGCCGAGTGCGGGGACGAGCCGTGGCCGCCCTTGCCGCGCACCGTGACATGGACGGTGTCGGAGGCGGCCAGCATGGTTCCCGGCCTGGTCGCGGCGTATCCGGTGGGCGCGCCGGTGGCGACCACGTGCAGGGCGTACGCGGCGACGACCCGCTGCCCGGCGGCGTCGAGCACCCCTTCCTCGATCATGATGCGCGCGCCGCCCTGACCCTCCTCCCCGGGCTGGAACATGAAGACGACGTCCCCGGCCAGTTCCGCCCGGCGGGCCGCGAGCAGCCGCGCCGCCCCGACCAGCCCGGCGGTGTGCAGATCGTGCCCGCAGGCGTGCATCCGCCCGTCGAACCGGGAGGCGTACGGCACCCCGCTCTGCTCGCGCACCGGCAGCGCGTCCATGTCGCCGCGCAGCAGCACCGCGGGTCCGGGACGTCCGCCGCGGAGCACGGCGGTGACGGAACTGAGGGCCCGGCCGAGGGTGATCTCCAGGCCGAGACCGTCCAGGGCGGCGAGCACCTTGGCCTGGGTGAGCGGGAGGTCGAGGCCCAGTTCCGGTTCCTCGTGCAGTGCGTGGCGCAGTGCGGCGAGGTCGGCGGCGAGGGCGTGGGCGTCGTGCAGCAGAGACATGCGCGTATCGTGGCGAGCACCGTCACCACCCAAGATCATCGGCAGGAAAGCACCGCCCATGGACCGGACCGCGCAGGAATCAGCCGCAGGCCCGGCCCATCTGGACGAGGTCGACCATCTGCTGATCACGGCTCTGCAGACCTCACCGCGCGCGGAGTGGGAGCAGATCGGCCGGGCCGTCGGCATCGACGCCACGGCGGCGGCCCGCCGCTGGCGCCGGCTCACCGAGGCCGGCCACGCCTGGCTGCACTGCTACGCCCCGGTCGTCGGATCCGTGGCCCCCGCCCTCGCGGTCATCGAGGTGGACTGTGTCGCCGGCTCCCTGCACGAGGTGGCCGCCCGGATCGTGGACGACCCCCACCTCATCACCATCGACCATGTGACCGGCGCCCGTGACCTGCTGCTGACCGCGGTCTTCCCCGACCAGGCGGCGCTCGCCCGCTACGTCGGCTTCCGCCTGGAGAGGCTGCCCGGCGTCGCCGCGACCCGCTCCCAGCTCGCCACCGCGGTGCACGCGGAGGGCAGCCGCTGGCGGCTGGACCGGCTCACCCCCGACGGACGGGAGGCGCTGCCGCACTACCGGCCCGGCACCGGCGTGCGCCGCGGCCTGGCCGCCGCCGACGACCTGGACCGCCGGCTGCTCGCCCTGCTCTCCGAGGACTGCCGGCAGCCGGCGGCCCGGCTCGCCCGGCGCACCGGTGCGAGCCCCACCACGGTCCGCAGGCGCCTGGACCGCTTCCACCGCGAGGAGGCCCTCATCTACCGGTGCGAGGTCGCCCGCTGCCTGTCCGGCTGGCCGGTCGCCGTCACCCTGTGGGGCGCCGCGCCGCCCGGCGACGCGGCACGGATCGCCGCCCAGCTGATCGCCCTGCGCGAGACCCGGCTGTGCGCCTCCCTCTCCGGCCCGCACAACCTGCTGCTGACCGTCTGGCTGCGCTCCATGGAGGACATCGCCGCCTTCGAGGCCCGGCTGAGCACCCGTTTCCCCGAACTGGCCGTCGCGGACCGCGCGGTCACCCTGTGGCCCCTCAAGCTGGGCGGCCAGATCCTCGATCCGAAGGGGCGCCACATCCGGGGCGTCCCGGTGGCGTTCTGGACGGATCCGCAGGCCGAACGCGCCGAGGCCGACCTGGTCCGGCGGTTGTCGGCACCGCCGCGTCCCTGACACCCAGTGATGTCCGCCGCCGGTTCGCCCCCAGGGCCGGAGAGGGGGCGGGCGGTGGTGAAAGGTCCGGCGAACGGGAGTGAGACCGGCGAGGAGGGGCCGACGGCGGGGAAGGGAGCCGGGCCACGCTGCCCACGGTGGACCACTTCTGACCAGGTCTGATCGTTCTCCTGCGCTTCGCGGACAAGCGCTCCACGCGGTTATCGGTCTGTCGCGCGAGGCCTCATACCAGAGCGGGACGGTCTGCGAGGGACTTTGTCAACTGCCCACCGCACATGTGGCGTTGCCGACTACTGTGAGTGTCCGTCGCGCGACCCCGCGCGTCCGGGCCCCGACCCACGGACCAGTACGAGGACACCGATGTCACACCTCCGCGCACCGGCCGCACGCGCAGACCGCCGTGAAGGCGGACGGCACGGACGACCGGTCGCCCGCACTGCCCCCGCACTGCCCGAGGCGCACATACGGTCCCAGCTGCTGCGCCTCGCCGTCCTGCCGCCCGTCGCGGTCGCCCTCGGAGGCTGCGCGGCGGTCCTGTTCACCGTCCGCTCCACCGGCGTACGGACCAGCCTCACGCTGTGGGCCGTTCTCGCCGGAGCCGTCTGCGTGGCGCTCGCCGGCATCGTCATCGCCGCCGTCGCCGCCCGCCGTGCCGCCCAGTCCGTGCACGAACGCCTCGCCGCACTGCGCCGCGCCGGCGCGCGCCGCGAGGCCGAGCTGCGCGCCCTCGTCGAGGGACTGCGGCGCGGCGAGATGCCGCCACCGCGCACACCGCGCGGCGAACCGGCCGAGGACGCCGACGACTTCGACCTGCTCGCCGCCGACCTCGCCCGCGCGCACGACGGGGCCGTCACCGCCGTCGTGCAGGCCGCGCAGCTTTCCAGCCAGACCGGCAGCGAACAGAAGCTGGAGGTCTTCGTCAACCTCGCCCGCCGGCTCCAGTCACTCGTGCACCGCGAGATCGCGATCCTGGACGAGCTGGAGAACGAGATGGAGGACCCCGACCTCCTCAAGAGCCTGTTCCACGTCGACCACCTCGCCACCCGGACCCGGCGCCACGCCGAGAACCTGGCCGTCCTCGGCGGCGCGGTCTCCCGCCGGCAGTGGAGCAACCCGGTCTCCATGACCGAGGTGCTGCGCTCGGCGATCGCCGAGGTGGAGCAGTACTCGCGGGTGAAACTCGTCCCCCCGATCGAGGGAACCCTGCGCGGGCACGCCGTCGCCGACGTGATCCACCTGCTCGCCGAACTCGTCGAGAACGCCACGGTGTTCTCCGCCCCGCACACCCAGGTGCTGCTGCGCGCCAACCTCGTCACCTCCGGGCTCGCCGTCGAGGTCGAGGACCGCGGCCTCGGCATGCCGGTCACCGAACAGGAGCGGATGAACGCCCTGCTCGCCGACCCCGACCAGGTCAACGTGGCCCGCCTGCTGGCGGACGGCCGCATCGGACTGTTCGTCGTCTCCCAGCTCGCCCGCCGGCACGGCATCGGCGTCCGTCTCCAGAGCAACATCTACGGCGGCGTACAGGCCGTGCTCGTCGTACCGCAGGATCTGCTGGGCGGAACGCCGGGCGCGAGCGGGGAGGTGCCGCGACCGCAGGCGGGCACCTCGCAGCCGCCCCCGCCCCCGCCCCCGCCGCCGACGGCCGCCCCGACCCCCCCGCGGCACGCACCGCGCCCGCACCCGGTCCCGTCCCGGACGGACGCCTCCCCGCTGCCGCAGCCCTACCCGGGCGTGCCGGGGCCGGCCAAGCCCCCGGCGGTCGCGTCGCCGGCCCCGCGCTCCCACCCGGGCGCGGCGCAGGTCCCGCACCCCCTCCCGGGCGCGGCGCAGGCCCCGCGCTCCCACCCGGGCGCGGCGCAGGTCCCGCACCCCCTCCCGGCCCAGCCGTTCGCGCCCCCCGCCCACGCCCCCGTGTCGCACCACCACGCCGCGCCGGAGCCCGGTTCGCACCGAGGTGCCGCCGTGCCGCTGCCCGTGCGCGGCGTGCGGGCGCAGCGGCCGAATCCGGCGGAGGCGGTGCCCGGTATCCGGGCCGAGGACCGGCCGGTCGTCGACGGGCACGACGGAGTGGCGCCCGTCCCGCGGCACCAGGGCGTGGTGCGCGGCACCATGGGCAAACCCCAGCTGCCCCGGCGGCGCGCCCAGGAGCACATCGTCCCCCAGCTGCGCGGCGGCCCCGCCCCGCGCCAGGACGGCGACGAGCCCGCCGGCCACGACCCCGGCCTGATGGCCGCCTTCCAGCGGGGCATCGGCCTCGCCGAGGCGCAGCAGAGCCTGGACCCGGCCGAGGGCGTCCATCGCGACCCCCTCGCCCACGCCGGGCCACCCGCTCCGGGCGTGTCCGCACCGGACGTACGTCCGGTCGACCCGGCCCGCATACCGCGGACGCGCCCCGTGCGGGCGACCGCGTCCCCCGAGGCGCACGGCGGGTCCGACCGCCTGCCGGCGCCCGCCACCGACCACCGTTCCACACCCCGGCACGACGGGAGCGCACCAGCCGGATGACCACCTCCACCACCCCCCACGCCACCCCCCATACCGCCCCTCACGCCACCCCCCACACCACCCCCACCCCGCGCCCCAGCGCTACCGCGGACCCTCGTACCCCAAGGAGTCGATCCACCATGGCGAGCGACGCCCCCACCGGCCAGGTATCCGATCTCGACTGGCTGATGAGCGGCCTCGTGCAGCGCGTCCCCCACACCACCAGCGCGGTGCTCCTGTCCTGCGACGGGCTGGTGAAGTCGGTGCACGGCCTCGACCCCGACAGCGCCGACCACATGGCGGCGCTGGCCTCCGGCCTGTACTCCCTCGGCCGCAGCGCCGGGATCCGCTTCGGCGACGGCGGCGACGTCCGGCAGGTGGTCGTCGAACTCGACTCGACGCTGCTGTTCGTCACCACCGCGGGATCCGGTACCTGCCTCGCCGTGCTCGCCGGCCGGGAGGCCGACGCGGCCGTGCTCGGCTACGAGATGGCGATGCTCGTCAAGAGCGTCCGCCCCTACCTGGTGACCGCGCCCCGACAGCACGCCGTCGAATCCACGGCGATGAGGCCTTGAGCGTGGCGGCGGCCGGCGACGGTCCCTGGCTCGACGAGGCCGCCGGACGGCTGGTGCGGCCGTTCACCGTCAGCAACGGCCGCACCCGCCCCACCGTCGCACTCGATCTGATGTCCCAGGTGATGGCCACCGGGGCCACCCCCATCGGCTACCTCGGTCCCGAACACGCGCAGGCCCTCGACCTGTGCCTGGCGCCCGTCTCGGTCGCCGAGGTCGCCGCCCATCTGACCCTCCCGGCGGTGGTCACCAAGGTGCTGCTGGCGGACCTTGTCGACTGCGGGGCGCTGACCACCAAGCCCCCCGCTTTCACCCACAACCCCACGGACCGGGCCCTTCTGGAGGCAGTGCTCGATGGACTACGACGACAGCTCTGACTACGACGACGGCAGCGGTGCGTACGACGACGGCGCCGACCCGTTCCCCACCGCACTGAAGATCCTGGTGGCGGGCGGGTTCGGGGTCGGCAAGACCACGTTCGTGGGCGCCGTCAGCGAGATCGCGCCGCTGAGCACCGAGGAACTGCTCACCACCGTCAGCGTCGGAACCGACAACCTCGACGGCATCGAGAACAAGATGGAGACGACCGTCGCCATGGACTTCGGTCGGATCACCCTCGACTCCGACCATGTGCTCTACCTGTTCGGCACCCCCGGACAGGAACGCTTCTGGTTCATGTGGGACGAGCTCTCCGAAGGCGCGCTCGGCGCGGTCATCCTCGCCGACACCCGCCGCCTGGAGGAGTGCTTCGCCGCCGTCGACTTCTTCGAGGAGCGCGGCCTCGGCTTCATCGTCGCCGTCAACGAGTTCGACGGCGCCCACCGCTACGACCCCGAGGAGGTGCGGGCCGCCATCGACCTCGACCCGGAGATCCCCATCGTCCGCTGCGACGCCCGGATCTCCGCATCCGGCGTCCAGACCCTGCTGACCCTGGTACGGCACCTCATCGCCCACGCGCCCGTCGTCCCCGCGCCGAGCCACGGCGCCCACCGGTGACCACCACACCCCCTAGCCCCACCGTACGGAGCCGCACATGACATCCGCCCCCAGCGACGGAGCCCGGCCATGAGCTACGACCCGCCGCGCCCGGCCGGTCGTCTGTTGCTCACCCCCGAGGACAAGGACGCCCCCGCCCGCACCCTGCGGCTGCGCGGACTCGGACTCGGACAGCGCCCGGAGCCCGCCCTCGACGCCTTCGCGGCCCGCCTCGCGGCCCACACCGGAGCGCCGTACGCCATGGTCAACTTCCTCGACGAGAACGGGCAGTTCTTCGCCGGACTGCACGCCCCGGACACCGGTCCGGCCGTGCCCGACGGCGGCAACCGGCCCGTCGTCGGCCGCCGGCTGCCGCGCGACCACGGCTTCTGCCCGCATGTCGTCGTCCGGCGCAAGGCACTGGTCCTGGAGGACGTCAGCGACTATCCGCGGTTCGCGGGCAACCCGGTCGTCGACGAGTTCGGCATCCGCTCCTACCTCGGCGCCCCGCTCCTCGACACCGCCGGGATGGTGCTCGGCACGGTGTCCGTCGCCGACACCGCGCCGCGGCCCTGGGGCAGGACCGGCCTGGAGACCATCAAGTCGACGGCCGCGGAACTCGCCGCACACCTGGAGCGCGGCCCGGCGCGTTGAGCCCTCCGGGGGGTGTGAAGGAAAGCTGTGGCGCCGCTTAAGAAAACCTCGATGGACCAGGGGCATCCTCGTACGGAAGATTGCTAGGCGATTCCACCCCCCTCCCCGGCCGCGGGCGCTTCGGCATGCCCCGGCCGGGTCTCAACGTCAGGAGCCGTAGCGTTGAAGGCGCTGGTCAAGGAGAAGGCGGAGCCCGGGCTCTGGCTCGTGGACGTCCCGGAGCCCGCCGTCGGACCCGGCGACGTACTGATCAAGGTGCTGCGCACCGGTATCTGCGGCACCGATCTGCACATCAGGGCCTGGGACGGCTGGGCGCAGCAGACCATCCGCACCCCGCTCGTGGTCGGACACGAGTTCGTCGGCGAGGTCGTGGAGACCGGCCGGGACGTCACCGACATCGCGGCCGGCGACCGGGTCAGCGGTGAGGGCCACCTGGTGTGCGGCAAGTGCCGCAACTGTCTGGCCGGCCGCCGCCATCTGTGCCGCGCCACGGTCGGCCTCGGCGTCGGGCGGGACGGGGCGTTCGCCGAGTACGTGGTGCTGCCCGCGTCCAACGTGTGGGTGCACCGTGTGCCCGTCGACCTGGACGTCGCGGCGATCTTCGACCCGTTCGGCAACGCCGTGCACACCGCGCTGTCGTTCCCGCTGGTCGGCGAGGACGTCCTGATCACCGGCGCCGGTCCGATCGGACTGATGGCCGCCGCCGTCGCCCGGCACGCCGGCGCCCGCAACGTGATGATCACCGATGTGAGCGAGGAGCGGCTGGAGCTGGCCCGCAAGATCGGGGCGAGCCTCGCGCTGAACGTCTCCGACGCGACCATCGCCGACGGCCAGCGCGAGCTGGGCCTGCGCGAGGGCTTCGACATCGGCCTGGAGATGTCCGGCCGCCCCGAGGCCATGCGGGACATGATCGCCAACATGACCCACGGCGGCCGGATCGCCATGCTCGGCCTGCCGTCCGCCGAGTTCCCCGTCGACTGGGCCCGCATCGTCACCTCGATGATCACCATCAAGGGCATCTACGGCCGCGAGATGTTCGAGACCTGGTACAGCATGTCGGTGCTGCTCGAAGGCGGCCTCGACCTGGCCCCCGTCATCACCGGCCGGTACGGCTACCGCGACTTCGAGGCGGCGTTCGCCGACGCCGCGAGCGGCCGCGGCGGCAAGGTCATCCTCGACTGGACCCTCTGAGACCTCCCAAGGACCGAAGATGTTCGACTCCGTGCGCGACGACCTGCGCGCCACCCTCGACGAGATCCGCGCCGCCGGGCTGCACAAGCCCGAGCGCGTCATCGGCACCCCGCAGTCCGCGACCGTCGCCGTCACCGCGGGCGGCCGCCCCGGCGAGGTCCTCAACTTCTGCGCCAACAACTACCTCGGCCTCGCCGACCACCCCGAGGTGATCGCCGCCGCCCACGAGGCGCTGGACCGCTGGGGCTACGGCATGGCGTCCGTGCGCTTCATCTGCGGCACGCAGGAGGTCCACAAGGAGCTGGAGGCGCGGCTGTCCGCGTTCCTCGGCCAGGAGGACACCATCCTGTACTCCTCCTGCTTCGACGCCAACGGCGGTGTCTTCGAGACGCTGCTCGGCCCGGAGGACGCGGTCATCTCCGACGCCCTCAACCACGCCTCCATCATCGACGGCATCCGCCTCTCCAAGGCCCGCCGCTTCCGCTACGCCAACCGCGACATGGCGGACCTGGAGGCGCAGCTCAAGGAGGCGTCCGACGCGCGCCGCAGGCTGATCGTCACCGACGGCGTCTTCTCCATGGACGGCTACGTGGCGCCGCTGCGCGAGATCTGCGACCTCGCCGACCGCTACGACGCCATGGTCATGGTCGACGACTCGCACGCCGTCGGCTTCGTCGGCCCCGGCGGGCGCGGCACCCCCGAGCTGCACGACGTGATGGACCGCGTCGACATCATCACCGGCACGCTCGGCAAGGCCCTCGGCGGCGCCTCCGGCGGCTATGTCGCCGCCCGCGCCGAGATCGTCGCCCTGCTGCGCCAGCGCTCCCGCCCCTACCTCTTCTCCAACACCCTCGCCCCGGTGATCGCCGCCGCCTCCCTCAAGGTCCTCGACCTGCTGGAGTCGGCCGACGACCTGCGCGTCCGGCTCACCGAGAACACCGCGCTGTTCCGCCGCCGGATGACCGAGGAGGGCTTCGACGTCCTCCCCGGCGACCACGCCATCGCGCCCGTGATGATCGGTGACGCGGCCGAGGCGGGCCGGATGGCGGAGCTGCTGCTGGAGCGCGGGGTGTACGTGATCGGGTTCTCCTATCCGGTGGTCCCGCAGGGCCAGGCCCGCATCCGGGTGCAGCTGTCCGCCGCGCACTCCACCGAGGACGTGAACCGGGCCGTGGACGCCTTCGTCGCCGCCCGCGCGGAGCTGGCCGCCTGACCTGAGAGAATCGATCCCGTGATCGAAGCGCGGCGGCTCCACATCCTCCGTGCGGTGGCCGACCATCGCACGGTGACGGCGGCTGCCGCCGCGCTGTACCTCACCCCGTCGGCGGTCTCCCAGCAGCTGACCGCCCTGGAGCAGGAGACCGGCCACCGCCTGGTGGAGCGCGGCGCCAAAGGCGTACGGCTCACCCCGGCCGGCGAGATCCTGCTCAGCCACACCCATCTGGTCCTCGCCCAGCTGGAGCGGGCCGAGGCGGAGCTGGCCGCCTACGGCTCGGGCGCGGCCGGCACGGTCACCGTCGCCGCCTTCGCGACCGGCATCGCCGAGGTCGTCGCGCCCGCCGTGGCCCGCCTCGCGACGACCTCGCCCGGCATCCGCATCCGGGTGCAGGACGCCGAGGGCGACGCCAGTCTGCCGATGGTGCTGGACCGGCAGGTCGACGTGGCGGTGGCGGTGGAGTACCGGGGCGCGCCGTCCGCCGACGACCCGCGGCTGACCCATGTGCCGCTGTACGCCGAGCCGTTCGACGCGGTGGTCCCGGTCAGCCACCGGCTGGCGGAGACGGCCGAGGTGCCGCTGGCCGAGCTGGCCAAGGACCCGTGGATCGGCCCGTACCCCGGCAACCCCTGCCACGACGTGGTCGTGCTCGCCTGCGAGAGCGCGGGCTTCCAGCCCCGCCTGGAGCACTCCTCCGACGACTTCCGCGCCGTCGTCGCACTCGCGTCGGCGGACGCGGGCGTGGCCCTCGTCCCGCGCTCGGCGCTGCGCGGGATGGACCTGGCCGGCGTGGTGGTGCGGCCGGTGGACGGGGTCGCGCCCACGCGCCGGGTGTTCGCCGCCGTGCGCCGGGGCGCGGAGGAGCATCCGCTGATCCGTCCCGTGCTGGACGCGCTGCGGGACGCCGCCGAAGGGTAAGGAACCGGCCAGGCAGGGAACCGGCCACCGGTCGAACGCGGTCTCGGGTGGCATGCGTGTGACGATGATCCTCCCGGCCCTGACCGAGGCGACCAGCCCGCTGTTCCGGCCCATCAAGTACTCGCTGTTCCCGCCCCTGGGCCTGGCCACGCTCGCCGGGTATCTCGACCCCGACGACGAGGTCACGCTGCTCGACGAGCATGTGGAGCGGGTCGACCTGGAGGCCCTTGAGACCCCCGACCTGCTGGTCGTCCAGCCCTACATCACCTCCGCCCGGCGCGGTTACGAGATCGCCGACCACTTCCGTGCCCGGGGCGTGCACGTGGCGATGGGCGGTCTGCACGTCACCTCGCTGCCGGAGGAGGCCGCGGCGCACGCCGACACGATCTTCACCGGCCCCGGCGAGGACACCTGGCCGCTGTTCCTGAAGGACTTCCGCGACGGCGTGCCCGCGCGCCGCTACGACTCCACGCAGCGCACCCTGGCCGGGCTGCCGCCGGTGCGGCGGGACCTGATCAAGCGCCACCTCTATCTCGTCCCCAACTCGATCGTGGTGTCCCGAGGCTGCCCGCACCACTGCGACTTCTGCTACAAGGACGCGTTCTTCGAGGGCGGCAAGTCCTTCTACACCCAGGCCGTTGACGACGCGCTGGCCGAGATCGACCGGCTGCCCGGCCGCCATCTGTACTTCCTCGACGACCATCTCCTCGGCAACCGCCGGTTCGCCGAGGCCCTGTTCGACGGCATGCGGGGGATGGGCCGGCTCTGGCAGGCGGCGGGCACCGTCAGTTCCGTACTGAAGCCGGATCTGCTGGAGCGCGCCGTGGAGGCGGGCCTGCGCAGTCTGTTCGTCGGCTTCGAGACCGTCAACGACGCCAACCTCGCCGAGCGGCGCAAGGACCAGAACATCGGCACCGACTACGCCGCGGCGGTGCGGCGCCTGCACGACGCCGGGGTGATGGTCAACGCCAGCTTCGTCTTCGGCCTGGACCAGGACGGCCCGGACGTCTTCGACCGCACCGTGGCGTGGGCGGTCGAGCAGGGCATCGAGACGGCGACCTTCCACATCATGACGCCGTATCCGTCGACCGGGCTGTGGAAGCAGCTGGAGTCCGAGGGGCGCATCGTGCACCGCGACTGGGATCTGTACGACACCCGCCATGTGGTCCACCGGCCCAAGGGCATGACGCCGCGTCAGCTGGAGGACGGCTACTGGCGGGCCTACCGCGACTTCTACCGCTGGTCCAGCATCTGGCGCGGCTCGGCGGCCCAGCCGGGACCGCACGAACGGCTGCGGCACCTGGCGTACGCGGGCGGGTGGAAGAAGTTCGAGCCCGCCTGGGACCTGCTGATCCGCTCCCGGCGCGTGGTGCGGGCGCTGCCCGCGCTGGAGCGCACCCTGGCGGCGTTCGGCGGCCGGGAGTGACCGGCGACACAGCTCAGCAGGTCCCATATCCGGGATAGCATCCCGGATATGAAACAAGACGTCACCGAGACCGGCGCGGACGCCGTGGACGCCCGGCTCGGCGCCCGGCTCGCCGAGCTGCGCGCCGAGCGCGGCTGGTCGCTGGGGGAGCTGGCGGAGCGCAGCGGGGTCAGCCGGTCCACCCTGTCCCGCGCCGAGCGCGCCGAGATCAGCCCCACCGCCGCCGTACTGAACCGGCTGTGCAACGTCTACGGCCGCACCATGTCCCAGCTGCTCAGCGAGGTCGAGGGCGAGCCCACCGCGGTGCTGCGGGCCGCCGAGCAGCCGGTGTGGGAGGACCGCGCGGCGGGCTTCGTCCGCCGCCAGGTGTCCCCGCCGCACGCCGGGCTGCGCGGCGAACTCGTCGAGGGGCGGCTCGCCGCCGGCGCGGACCTGGCCTACGACCGGCCGCCCGTGCCCGGACTGGAACAGCACATCTGGGTGCTGGACGGCACCCTCGAGGTGACCGCGCAGGACGCAGAGCACCGGCTGGAGACCGGGGACTGCCTGCGGCTGCGGGTCTGGGGCCCGACCCGGTTCCGCTGCCCCGGCCCCGTGGACGCCCGCTATGTGCTGGCGGTGGTGCTGCCGTGACCGTGACGACGATCCGACTGGACGCGGACCGACTGCTCGACCACGCGGACGAGTTGGCGGAGCTGCTGGTCGACACCGTGGCGAGCGGCGCCTCCGTCGGCTTCCTCGCACCGCTCGACCCCGCCGAGGCCGGCGCCTGGTGGCGGGGACGGGCCGCCGCGGTGGCCGCCGGGTCACTGGCCGTCTGGGCGGCGTACGACGGGAAGCGGCTGGTCGGCACCGTCTCCCTCGCCTTCGCCGACAAGCCGAACAGCCGCCACCGCGCCGAGATCGTCAAGCTGATGGTGCACCGGGACGGCCGCGGCCGGGGCCTCGGGCGGCGGCTGCTGACCACCGCCGAGGAGGCCGCCGCGGCGGCCGGTGTCACCCTGCTGCACCTGGACACCGAGACCGACAGCCTCGCCGAGCGGCTGTACGGCTCGGCCGGCTGGACGCGGCTCGGCGCCATCCCCGACTTCGCCGCCGAGCCCGGCGGCGAACTGCGCCCGACGACCATCTACTACAAGCAACTGCCCCCGGCGCCGGCCATGGCCTCCACCAGGTGATTGTCAGTGGCAGGGACTACCGTGCGGGTCATGTCGGATGCCGAGGACGTACGTCGTATCGCCCTGTCCCTGCCGGACACCACGGAGAAGATCGCCTGGAGCATGCCCACCTTCCGGGTCGCGGGCAAGATGTTCGCCACGCTGCCCGAGGACGAGACCTCCATGGCGGTGCGCTGCCCCAAGGAGGAGCGTGCCGAACTGGTCCTCGCCGAACCGGGGAAGTTCTGGATCGCCGACCATGAGGTCCAGTTCGCCTGGGTGCGGGTGCGGCTCGCCGCGCTGGAGGACGAGGCGGAGCTGCGGGACATCCTCGCCGACTCCTGGCGGCAGGCGGCACCGACCCGACTCCTCGACTCCCACCCCGAGTTGGGGCTGTCGTCCGGCGGGTGAAAATCCCTTGGACGCACGCGACCGCCATGGCATGATCCCCGGGCTCGGGAGGGCCGGGGAGGGAGTGCGCCAGTGACGTCCGGGACGCCGTCGGCCGAGAGTCTGTGGTCGCGGGAGTTCAACCTGTTCTTCGTCGGCCGTGCCGTCGCACGGCTCGGCGACACCATGCTGCCGGTGGCCCTGGCCGCCGGGCTGCTCCAGCACGGGTACGGGGCCGGAGCGGTCGGTCTGGCGATGGCCGCGACCGCCGCCTCCTTCGCCGGACTCGTCGTCTTCGCCGGGGTGATCGCCGACCGGTTCGGCACCCGCGCCCTGATGATCGGCTCCGACCTGGTCCGGCTCGGCACCCAGGCCCTCGCCGCCGGCCTGTTCTTCGCCGACCACGTGGTGCTCTGGGAGATCTGCGTGATCGGCCTGGTCAACGGGGCGGCGGGCGCCGTCTTCCAGCCCGGTGTCGCCAGCATGGTGCCCCGCCTCGCCGCCGATGTGCAGGGCGCCAACGGCGCGATCCGCGTCGCCGAGTCCTTGGCCCAGCTCGCCGGACCCGCCACCGCGGGAGTGCTGGTCGGCCTCGCCTCACCCGGCGGGGTGTTCGCCGCCCACGCCGCCACCTACGCGATCAGCGCCCTGTGCCTGCTGCTGCTCCGCCTGCCCCCGCTCGCTCCGGACAGCCGCCCCGCCGCCCACCCGGCCGCCACCTTCCGGGCCGACCTGGTCGAGGGGTGGCGTGAGTTCCGCTCGCGGACCTGGCTGTGGGCCGTGATCGCCGTCTGGTGCCTCTACATGATCGCGGTCTGGGGGCCGACCGGCCCGCTGGTGGCCGCGGAGGTGGTCCAGGACCACGGCGCGCGCGCCTACGGCCTGGTCAACTCCGCGCTCGGCGCCGGCACCGTCGTCGGCGGCCTCCTCGCCCTGCGACTGCGCCCCCGCAGGATGCTGCGCGCGGGCGCCTACGCCCTGATCGGCTTCGCCGGATACCCGCTCTGCGTCGGGCTCGGGCTCGGCGTGCCCGCCATGGCGGCCGGGGCCGCGGTCGCCGGGGCCGGGATGTCGTTCTGGAGCGTGATGTGGGCGACCAGCGTGCAGACCCAGGTCCCGTCCGAGGTCCTCAACCGCATCCACGCCTACGACGTGGCCGGGTCGCTGGCGATGATGCCCGTCGGCCAGGCCCTCGCCGGACCGGCCGCCGCCGCGCTCGGCGTGGAGCGGGTGCTGCTGGTCGCCGGGGCGATGAGCTTCGTCGTGGTGATCGCGCTGCTCTCGGTCCCGGCCATCCGCGGCCTGGTGCGCGCCGACGCGCCCTCGGCACCGCGCGGACGGGTGCCGGAGAAGGCGGCCCTGGTCCGTCCCGAGTAGCGGCCCGGAGGCGCACCCACGGAAAAGGGGTGCGCGACCACCGACCCGAGTGCGGTATGGTTTCTCTGCGCGTTCGGCCAGGGGAAACCCCAGGTCAGACGGCACCGGGACGTGGCGCAGCTTGGTAGCGCACTTGACTGGGGGTCAAGGGGTCGCAGGTTCAAATCCTGTCGTCCCGACGGTGAAGTACAAGGTCAGGGCCCTGTTTCGACAGGGTCCTTTTCCTGTCGTGTAAACGGTCAGCCGGCCTGCTACCACCGATCCACAGTCCAACGCTGCGGGCCCTGGTTACGATCCCCCGATGGAATGGTGGAAGACGATCGCGCCCCTGGTCGGTGTTGTCCTGGGAAGTCTCGGCACACTGCTCGGGCAGAAGCTGTCCGACTCACGCACCCTCCGGCGTGACCGGCTGCTCGCGCAGGAAGAAGCGAAGATCCGTCTGGCCGCAGAGCGGGCGACTCTCCAGCGGGAAGCGATCATGGAGATACAACACGCGCTTGAAGGCAGCATGGCCGCCAACGAGCTGCCGCCCGGGGCCCGGATGAGTGAGCAATTCCGGGCAGCGGCAACGGAATCCGCGCTGCATCTCCGTGCTCACATTGCCCGGCTAGAAGACCGTGAACTGGCCGCCAGCGTGCTGGAGTGGCTGGAGCCACACCGCAATGCGGCAGCGGCACGGGCGGCGCTCGATGCGCTTCAGGACCGACTGAGCCGCCATCTTCGAGGGCTCTACGCGGACGGCCCTGCCTAGCGCGCGAACGCTGGCGTCATCAGCGCCCTGTCCTGCGCACGGCGGGCGTACCGTGGCAGCGTGGCAAACGAAGACCTGGGGAAGACTCTGCGCCGCCTGCGCCGTCTGGCCTCCCTCACACAAGAAGAGCTGGCCGAGCGCTCTGGCGTATCCGTTGACGTGATCCGTCAGCTCGAACAGGGACGGAAGCATTCGGCGCGTCTGCCCACGCTGCACGCCCTGGCGAATGGTCTCGGTGTGGAGCTGACCACGCTTCTCGGGGATCCGCCTGCTGTGTCCTCCTCCGGGGAGAACGACGGTCCCCGCTTCGTGGCGGTGCGCCGTGCCATCATGCCCGCGCTCTGGGGACCGGCGCCCGAGCCGCCCGGACCCGACTTCTCCATGAACAGCCTGCGTGAGCAGATCGCGGACGGCTGGACGCAATACCACTCTGCCGAGTTCGACACGGTGATGAAGGCGCTGCCGGACCTGATCTCGGATGCGCGCTCCGCCACTGCATCGGGCAGCGACGATTCGCGCAGGGCCGGTTTCGCGGCTCTAGGGAAGGCACTTCAGCTCGCCGGGCACGTAGCCGTGCGGATGGGCAAGACGGACCTCGCTCTGATCAGCCTCGAACGCGCCATAGACGCTGCCGGACAGTCTTCCGATCCGCTGCTACTGCCAATGATCGTTAACTCCACGGCGTGGACGTATCAGCGGCAAGGCCGCCTGGAAGACGCGTTGGGTATCGCCCTCCGGGCCGCCGACGACATGGCGAACGCGGGCCATACGGATACGACCGATGGCCTGAAGGTGTGGGGTGCGCTGACCATGAGCGCCGCCACATCGGCCGCGCGCAGCGGCGACTACGAGCGCGCAGCCGCGATGATGGAGACGGCCGAGAAGGAAGCCGCCCGCGTCTCGAAGTTGCCGGACGGCGGAGACAACCGCATGGTCAGCGTCTTCAGCCCGTCATCGGTCCGCATCGAACGCGTCCGGCTCGCAGTGCAGTACGGGCATCCGCAAGACGCCCTGGCTCTGGCAAAGGGGATGCGGCTCAGCAAGGACACGCCTCCGTCGTGGCGCACGTGGCTGCTGCTGGATGTGGCCCGAGCGCACACGGACACTGGGGATGCGGCCGGAGCGGTGAAGACCCTGGAGTCCCTGCGCCGTGTGGCGCCGACGTGGATGCAGCACCACACCTTGGCCGTGGCGATCGTGCGCGACCTGTGGGCGCTCCCCAATCACCCTCCGGGCCTGCGGTCGTTGGCGGAGTTCCTGGGGGTCTGCGAATAGCGTGGTGAAAGTGGGACGTTGCGCCCCTGTCAGCGTTCCAGGCATGTCGCTTACATGAGCGGACAGCGCCCCGGCGGCCGTGCGACCGGCCCCGGGGCTTGGCCGATCTGAGGAAGCAGACCGACATGCCGCAACCTACAACGCGGGCTCGCAGGACCGGGCACCCCGGGTACAGCGAGACCCTGCCCCGTCAACCCGAGAGTGCCGCGCCCGCACGGCGCCTGGTCCGCGCCGCGTGTGCCGTGTGGCGCTTGGACGACCTGGCCGAGGACGGCGCCCTGATCGTCTCCGAGTTGGTGGCCGACGCCGTGCAGCACGCCCGGCGGGAGTCCATCCGGGTGGCCGTCGACCGCCCCGGCGCGGGGCGCGTGCGCATCGGCGTCGTGGACTTCTCGAAGGCTCCGCCGGTGCGCAAGGCGTCCGGCCCCGAGGACGAAGGAGGGCGCGGATTGGCGCTCGTGACGAAGCTGGCGGATGCCTGGGGCAGCGAGCCGCTGCCGTGGGGGAAACGGGTGTGGGCGGAGCTGCACGGGAAGGGACACGGATGACCGGCGAGCAGAAGCGGCGCGCGTGGGTGGGCGACATGATCCATGACGAGGACGCCGACCGGCGCGGGATCGTGGCGGACGTGCGCGGCGGCGCCACGTGGGTGCTGCGGCCGGAGTACGGGCCGGACCGGTGGACCTCGCAGCGGCCGGACCGGCTGCGGGTGATCAAAACCCGGGAAGAGAGGCTGCGGGAGCGGAGCGCCTGACGACAGAAGCCCCGGCACGGTGGAGTTCACCGGCCGGGGCTTCGTCGTCTCACGTCCGTCTCACACAGATCTCACGAACTGCACGGTCTGTCGCGGAGTTTGCGGCCCTGACCTGGACTTTTGCAGTCTCCCTGGATTTCGCGGACCCCCCTGGACTGTGTTTCGTTCACTGGGGGTCAAGGGGTCGCAGGTTCAAATCCTGTCGTCCCGACGGTGCGAAGGGCTTCGCGGACGAGAGTCCGCGAAGACCCTTACGCGTGTTCCGGGGAACCCGCCCTCCGGTCTCAGCGAGCCCCGACCGGCTCCGGACCGTCGACCGGCTCCGCACCCCCGACCGGCTCCGGGCCGTCGAGCGCGCAGGCGTCGTCGACGCCGTGGGACGCCCAGGCGGGGAAGGGGTCCTCGGCGGGTAGCGGTTCGCCGGGGCGCAGCAGACAGGCGGACAGCTCCGCGTGCACCGCCGCCCGGTCCAGCCCGGTGCCGATGAAGACCAGTTCCTGCGCGTACGGCGCCTCGTCGTCGCGGGCCGCGGAGGGTTCGAAGCGGGCGACGGAGCCCGCCTGCGACCACAGGCCGGTCACCCGCGGGCGGGTGGCCAGGGTGAAGAAGCCCTTGGACCGCAGCACCCGGCCGCAGGCGCCGCCGTCCAGCCGCTCGGTGACGAACTCCCACAACCGGCCCGGGTGGAAGGGCAGTTCGGAGCGGAACACGGTCGAGGAGATGTCGTACTCCTCGGTCTCCGGCACATGGTCGCCGTTGAGTTCGCGGACCCAGCCGGGCGCCTGCTGGGCGCGGTCCAGGTCGAACAGGCCGGTGTCCAGCACCTGGCGGAGGCCGACCCGGCCGTGGACGGCCGGGACGACCCGGGCCGCGGGGTTGAGGCGGGCGAGGATCGCGCGCAGCCGGTCGGCGGCGGTGGCGTCCACCAGGTCCAGCTTGTTCAGCACGAGGACGTCGGCGAACTCGACCTGGTCCATCAGCAGGTCGCTGACCGTGCGCTCGTCGTCCTCGTACTGGTCCAGGCCCCGCTCGGTCAGTTCGTCGCCGCTGTTCAGCTCCGTCAGGAAGCCGGCCGCGTCGACGACGGTGACCATGGTGTCCAGCCGGGCCAGATCGCCGAGGGTGGCGCCGTCGTCGCGGGCGAAGGCGAAGGTGGCGGCCACCGGCATGGGCTCGGAGATGCCCGACGACTCGATGAGGAGGTGGTCGAAGCGGCCCTCCCGGGCCAGCCGGTCGACCTCCAGGAGCAGATCGTCGCGCAGGGTGCAGCAGATGCAGCCGTTGGTCATCTCCACCAGCCGCTCCTCGGTGCGCGACAGCGCGGCCTCGCCGCCGCGGACCAGCGCCGCGTCGATGTTGACCTCGCTCATGTCGTTCACGATGACCGCCACCCGCAGACCCTCGCGATTGGCGAGGACATGGTTGAGCAGTGTGGTCTTGCCCGCCCCGAGGAATCCGGAGAGCACGGTGACGGGCAGTCGCTCGTAGGGCACCGGCGATCAGCCCTCGGGCCGCAGCAGCCCGCGCTCGTACGCCTTGACCAGGTGCTGCGGCACGAGGTGGCGGACGCCGTCGACGGTCACGGGGACCAGCGGCGGCGTGCTCGCCTTCCACTGGGCGCGGCGGTGGCGGGTGTTGCTGCGGGACATCTTCCGCTTGGGGACGGCCATGGGAGTCCTTCCTGGTGGGTGAACCAGGCAGACGCTACATGAAAATGGGTCCCATTACGAAAAAGTAGTTCGCCGTCGGCCGTCTTCAGCGGCGGCTGCGCACCTTCCCCTCCCTGGGCGCCGGGATGAACTGCAACTCCAGCGCCGCCGGCGGCTCGGCGACACCAGGACCGCCGTCGGCGGCCCAGCGCAGCAGTTCCTCCGTGGAGTCGTCGTCCGTCGCGAAACCCACCCACACCGCGCGGCCCCCGGCCCGCCGCCCCGTGCTGGACGGCTGCACCACGACGACGTTCGCCTGGTCGCACGGGCCCAGACAGTCCGTGGTCCGCACCGCGAACCGGCCGCCGGACTCGGCCGCGGCGGCCCGCAGCCGGGCCAGCTGCCAGGCGTGGTCGGTGCCGGGGTGCTTGCGCGCGTTGCCGCAGCAGCAGCCCCGGCACACCACGAGGGTGCACGGCCGGGCGGCGAACCGGGCGGTGCCGACCGTGCTCAAAGCGCCAGGCCCACATGGGCGAGGGCCTGCTTGAGCAGGACGCCGTGCCCGCCCGGCATCTCGCTCTGCACCGCCTCCGACGCCGCCTCATGGGGGCTGAACCAGACCAGGTCGAGGGCGTCCTGCCGGGGCCGGCAGTCACCGGTGACCGGGACGACGTAGGCGAGGGACACCGCGTGCTGCCGGGGGTCGTGGTAGGGGGTGATGCCCTGGGTCGGGAAGTACTCGGCGACCGTGAAGGGCTGGAGCGAGGCCGGGACGCGGGGCAGCGCGACCGGGCCGAGGTCCTTCTCCAGGTGACGCAGCAGGGCGTCCCGGACCCGCTCGTGGTGCAGCACCCGGCCGGAGACCAGCGTGCGGCTGACCGTCCCGTCCGGGCCGATGCGCAGCAGCAGTCCGATGCTGGTGACCTCACCGCTGTCGTCCACGCGGACCGGCACCGCCTCGACGTACAGGATCGGCATCCTGGCGCGGGCCAGTTCGAGTTCGTCGGGTGTCAGCCAACCGGGCGTGGTTTCGGTCATGTCAGACATTGCTTGATCATACTTTCAGGTGGCGTCGGAAAACCGGTAGACCCGGCGGGCGTTGTCCCTTGCCCGCCCACCGGGCGATCCGCGAAGCGTCGGGCAGGCTCGGCTCGTCGGCGTCCACCCGCTCCGCGAGCAGCCCGGCCGGGCCCTTCCGGAAGGCCGGCGCGCCGAGTTGGAAGAACTCGGCGACACCGTAGGCGTGCGAGCTGTACGGCAGTTCGCGGAACGGGGCGATCTCCAGGGCCTCGGCGAGGACGGCTGCGAACCGGGCCGGGCCGACGTGCGTCAGCGTCAGACCGGGATCGAGGTGCACCTGCTCGAACACCGAGGCCGGACAGGCGGCTTGGCGGTGGTACGGCCAGCAGCGCAGCAGCAGCAGCGGGACGGTTCTGGCGGTCAGCCGCGGCCAGTCGGTCAGCAGCGCCGGGTCCGCGTGGTGCGGCCGCAGATCGCGTCCCCGAACCCGGTGTGCAGCTGGAGCGGCAGGCCCAGCTCCACGGCCGTCCACAGCGGATGCCGGACCAGCACGGGGTCGGCGAGCCGTCCGCCGCCCACCGCGAGCCACCGGCGGGCCGCGCCGGTGACCTCCGCGTCGGAGGGCCGCGCCGGATCGAGGGCGAAGCCGGTGCGGTAGGCCGCCACGGACTTCACCGCCACCACGCCGGGCCCGCGCACCGCCTCCCCGGCGGCCGTCCGGAACGTCTCCGCGCAGGCGTCCGGCTCCACCCCGGCCGCCGCCACCGCCTCCGCGACGTTCTCCGGCCGTACGACCTCCCACGCCTCGGCGTCGGCGGCGCGGGCCGCCTCGGCCGGGGTGGTCGGGCCGCGCGGGGCGTGCCCGGTGTCGACGCCGAACACGCCGGTCGCGAGCAGGCCGGACACGGCTCGCCCTCCTGGGTGATCCGGTCCACCGGGGCCCATGCCCAGCCGGGCGGCGCGGCGAGCACGGTCAGCCGGTCCAGGTCCGGACAGAGGCGCGGATCGCCGTCGGGCGAGCCGAGCACATCGGTGCGGACGATGGTGTCGTGCGCCAGGAAGGTGTCGAACACCGGCGACATGCCGACACCCCACGCCACGGCGTCGGCGAGCCGCGCGGTCGGGATCGTCTTCACCCGGGCGACGCCGGCGGTGTCGACGTAGGCCAGGACGATGCCGTGCACGTCCCGCCCGGACAGCTCCTCGCTCAGCGCGCCGGCCCGCTCGACCTCGCCGGGTCGGCCGCCGGGCACCGGATCGGCCAGGGTGGTCATCGGTCCTCCTCCGGCTCATCACCGGGCTCAGGGCACCACGGGGCTCAGGGTTTGACCGCCACCGCGCCGAACTGCGGGACCACGACGGGCCACGGGCTCCGCGGGCGCCACTGCGAGCACGACACCAGGCCCGGCTCCAGCAGCTCCAGCCCCTCGAAGAACGCGGCGACGTCCGCGCGGCCGCGGGCGGTGATCGGCGGTGTGGCGTTCTCGTTCCAGAACCTCATCGCCGGGATCTGGCCCTCGCCGCCCAGCTCGGACTCGTAGGTGGGGTGGGTGAGGACCAGGAAGCTGCCGGAGGGGACCGCCGAGACGACCCGGCGCACGATCTTCCGCGCCTCGTCGGTGTCGAGCACGAAGTTCAGGATGCCCAGCATCATCACCGCGACCGGCCGGGACAGGTCGAGGGTGCGGGCGGCCTGCTCCAGGATGGTGTCCGGGTCGTGCACATCGGCGTCGATGTAGGCGGTGGCCCCGGCCGGTGTGCCGGTGAGCAGGGCGCGGGCGTGCAGCAGCACGACCGGGTCGTTGTCGACGTAGACGATCCGCGCGTCGGGCGCGACCCGCTGGGCGATCTCGTGGGTGTTGTCCGCCGTGGGCAGACCGGTGCCGATGTCCAGGAACTGCCGCACCCCGCGCTCCGCGGCGAGGAACCGCACCGCCCGGCCCAGGAAGTCGCGGTCCGCGCGGGCGATGTCCCGGATCACCGGGAACATCGAGGCGACGTGATCGCCGACCTGGTGGTCGACCTCGTAGTTGTCCTTGCCGCCGATCCAGTAGTTCCAGACCCGGGCGTTGTGCGCCACACCGGTGTTCAGGCGTGCCGCTCCGTCCGCAGGGGTGGGGGCCTCGCTCACGTCGCTTCCTCTCCTCGCCCGTACCGCGGTCCCCGTCATTGTGCCGCGTCCATGATCAGGCCGTCCCGGTGACCGGGCGAGGGGACGATCACCCGGAAGGGTGAGGGCCGCCGGGTAGGGTTGACAGTCGCCCACGGAACGACACTGAACGACACCGAACGACACACGGCTGCCGTCGCAGGAAGCAGGACATGCCCTACTCGCACTCGCCCCTCACCGCCGCCGACACCGCGTCCGCCGCCGCGCCCGAGGCCCCTCCCGCCGACATCCGGCTCGTCGTCACCGACATGGACGGCACCCTCCTGGACGACGACAAGCGGGCTCCGGCCGGGCTGTGGGAGGTGCTGGAGCAGCTGCGCGAGCGCGGAGTGCTGTTCAGCCCGGCGAGCGGCCGGCAGTACGCGACCCTCGTGCGCGAGTTCGCGCCGGCCGCGCAGGGCATGGTGTTCATCGCGGAGAACGGCACCTACGTGGTGCGCGACGGGGTCGAGTTGAGCAGCGACCCGCTGGACCCCGGTGTGGTCGCCGAGGTCGTCGCGGCGGTCCGGCGGCTCGCGGCCGACGGCACGGACGTCGGAGCCGTCGTCTGCGGCAAGAGATCCGCCTACGTCGAGCGCGCCGACGAGCCCTTCCTCACCGAGGTGCGCCGGTACTACGTGGAGAACCGCGTCGTCGAGGACGTCACCGCCGTGGACGACGACATCCTCAAGGTCGCCCTCTACGACTTCGGCCCCGCCGAACGCGGCACCGCGCCCGCGCTGGCCGCGTTCGCCGAGACCCACCAGGTCGTGGTCTCCGGCGCGCACTGGGTCGACGTCATGAACCGCACCGCCGACAAGGGCGCCGCCATCCGCAGGCTCCAGCGCGACCTGGGGATCACCCCCGCGCAGACCATGGTGTTCGGCGACTACCTCAACGACCTGGGCATGCTGGACACCGCCGACTGGTCCTTCGCCATGAGCAACGCCCACCCCGAGGTCGTCCGCCGCGCCCGCCACCTCGCCCCGTCCAACAACGACGACGGAGTGCTGCGCACCATCAGGCGAGTACTGGGCCTGCCGGCGGCCGGCACCGGCGACTGACGGACCGACGGATGAACCGACTGACGGGCTGACGGACTGACCGGACCGACGGGCTGACGGACTGACCGACTGACGGAGTGACGAAGTGGCGGGCTTGCGGCGGAATCGTCGGCGATCCCTGGGTCCGACCGCGTCAGCCCGCCCTCGTCGGCGACGCGTCCGGGGCGACCGCGCCGGGGCTCCCCGCGCCTCGGCGCCCCGGTGTCGCCGCTCGCCCGGCTGGGCATGGTGAGGGGTGCCGACCGGCCGCTCGGGCCGTGACGTCACGTCGAAGAGGGGGAGCCATGCCGTCGGTTCCGTCGACTCCGTCCATCTCGTCGAATCCCGCACCACGTCAGCGCCCGCAGCCGGTGCTGGCCCCGCCCGCCCGCGCGGCCGTCTTCCTGGTGGTCACCGTCGACCCCGGCGGGGAGAGCGCCGCCCGCGAGGTGCTGGCCGAACTCGCCGCCTGGGAGCGCGCGTTCGCCTTTCCGCACCCCAACGGCGACCTGTCCTGCGTGGCGGGCGTCGGCGCCGACGCCTGGGACCGCCTGTACGGTGCCCCGCGCCCGGCCGCCCTGCACCCGTTCCGCGAACTGACCGGGCCCCGCCACCACGCCGTGTCCACCCCGGGCGACCTGCTCTTCCACATCCGGGGCGCGCGCCCCGACCTGTGCTTCGCGCTGACCGCCGAGATAGTGAAGGGCCTGCGCGGACTCGCCACCGTGCAGGACGAGGTGCACGCCTTCGCCTACTACGACGCCCGCAACCTGCTGGGCTTCGTCGACGGCACCGAGAACCCCGTCGGCCCCGACGCCGAGGAGGCGGCGCTCATCGGCGACGAGGACCCGGAGTTCCGGGGCGGCTCGTACGCGATCGTGCAGAAGTACCTGCACGACGTGGCGGCCTGGGAGTCACTGACCACCGAGGAGCAGGAGCGGGTGATGGGCCGGGTCAAGGCGACCGGCCTGGAGCGGGCGGCGCCCGGCTCGCACCGGGAGGTCAACACCGTGCTCGGCCCGGACGGCACCGAGCAGCGCATCCTGCGCGCCGCGATGCCGTTCGGCCGGCCGGGCCGGGGCGAGTTCGGCACGTACTTCATCGCCTACGCCCGCGATCCGCGACTGACCGAGACCATGCTGCGCCGGATGTTCCTCGGCACCCCGGCCGGCGGCCCCGACCCGCTGCTGGACTTCTCCCGCGCCGTCACCGGCAGCCTGTTCTTCGTCCCCTCGGCCGATCTGCTCCAGCACGTCTCCGAGCACGGCAAGCCGCGCTGAGTCAGTCGTCCTCGCCCTCGTCGCCGGCAGGCGTGTCGGCCGCCGGTGCCGGGGTCTCGGCGGCCGGGGCCGCGGTGTCGGCCGCGGGCACCTGCGCCGTGGTGGCGGTCACCGGCGCGTCCGTGCCCGGGGCGGTGGTCCCGGCGACCGGGGCATCGGCGTCCACCGCCGGCGTCCGCACCTGGCTCTGCTCCCGGGAGTCCTGGGAGTCGGCGGCCGGCGCCTGGTCCTGCGGCGCGCTCGACGCGGCACCCGAGGGGTCGGCGGTGGCGGAGGGATCCGTGCGGGAGCTCTCGGTGCCGCTGTCGTCGGGCGAGAACAACAGCATCCCCGTGACCACCGCCGCGATGAACAGGCCCATGCCGGCGGCCCCGGCCGCCACCTTCCGTCCGTTCCCGGACGGCGCGCGGCGCCGGGAGCCCGGTCCGCCGGAGGACGGCAGCATGTACGTCGTCGCCTGACCGGACTCGCCGAGCGAGCGCGACCGGGTGCGGGACTGCGGGTGCGGCTGACCGTGCGGCTGCCCGTGCTGGGCGGCGTGTGACTCGCGGTGGGGCGCCCGGTGCGCGGCGGAGTGCGGCGCGGGGTGCGAGGTGGGGTGCGGATCGTGCCGCGGGCCCTCGGCGGGGAGTCCCGGCGCGGCCGCGGGCAGCGGCTCGGCGCGGCCCTGCCAGGCGCCCGACGCGAACCACTCGGCCACCTGCGCGGCGCCCGGCCGGTGCTCGGGCTGCTTGGCCAGCAGACCGAGCAGGTAGTTCTCGAAGGCGGGCGGCAGCTGGGCGCCGCACTGCCGGGGCGGGGTCGGCGCGGCGTCGAGGTGCTGGTGGAGGATGGCGATCGCGCTGTCGGCCTGGAACGGCGGCGCGCCCGTCAGGAGTTGGTAGAGCACACAGCCCAGCGAGTAGACGTCGCTGGCCGGGCCGGCCGGCTTGCCCAGCGCGCGCTCCGGGGCGATGTACAGGCTGGTGCCGACGATCTGCCCGGTCGCGGTGAGCGCGGCGGCCGGGTCGTCCATGAAGCGGGCGATGCCGAAGTCACCGATCTTGAGCGTGCCGTCGGTGTCCAGGAGCAGGTTGGCGGGCTTGATGTCCCGGTGCACGATGCCCTGCTGATGGGCGGCGGCGAGTCCGGCGGCGGCCTCGGCGGCGATTCTGGCCACCCGGTCGGCGGACTGGGGCCCCGAGCGCGCGAGCAGCCCGGCCAGGCTGTCGCCCTCGACCAGTTCCATCACCAGGAACAGCCGGTCCTCGTACGTACCGAAGTCCAGGACGCCGACCACATGCGGGTGGTGGAGCCGGCCGGCGGTCTGGGCCTCCAGCCGGAACCGGGAGGCCGCGGTGGTGTCGGAGTCCTGGGGCAGCAGCAGCTTGACGGCGACCGGCCTGCCGAGCGTGTCGTCGTAGGCCCGCCAGACCTCTCCCATCGCGCCGCGCCCGATCGGGTCCTGCAGCCGGTAACGGCCCGCTATGAGCACCTGTGCTTCGTCCTCGTCCTGAGTGAGTCGACCGCCGCGGGCCGTAACTCACCGCGCGGGTGCGGGTGATGTGGGGAAAAGCGCCGCGGCTGGCACAGCGTACCGGCCGTACGAGGTTGTCGATCACCTCGGGCGCCGGTCGCCCCGCCCGACGGCGACCTCCGCGACCGGCGGCGCCACGGCCGCGCCGCCCCGAACGGGACCCTCGCGGCACGGAGTTGGGTTGACCATCGTCCGGCACCCGCGGGCCACGGCCGCGGGCCACGGGCCGCGGGCCGCGGGCGGGTCCACCGGGCGCCGGGCGTCGGCCCCTCGCGGCCCACCGGCCGGTCCGGTCCGTCCCGGCCGCCGTCGAGGGTTCGGCCCGGTGGTGTGCCGGGTGCGGGTGCCCCCGCCGCCTCGGCCGGCTGGACGCCACGGCCGACGGCATGCCGTGGGGCGTCCGGCGGTGCAGGATGGATCGGGCGCAGCACCGCCCCGCCCGCCGTCCAGCGCAAGGAAGCAGCATGAGCGATCCGGCCGCCGTCGCCCGCCTCACGCAGGAGCTCACCGCCGACCTCAAGGTCGGCGAACTGGAGGACTTCTACCGCGACCTGCACCGCCACCCCGAGCTGTCCTTCGAGGAGCACGGCACCGCCGCCGCCCTCGCCGACCGGCTGCGCGCGGCCGGGTACACGGTGACGGAAGGCGTCGGCGGTACCGGCGTGGTCGGCGTGCTGAGCCACGGGGACGGGCCGGTGGTGTGGCTGCGCGCCGACATGGACGCGCTGCCCGTGCGGGAGGCGACCGGGCTGGCGTACGCCTCCACCGTCGACGGTGTGATGCACGCCTGCGGCCACGATCTGCACGTCACCTGGCTCGCGGGCGCCGCCGAAGCGCTCGCCGCCGGACGGGACGCCTGGTCCGGGACCGTCGTCGTGGTCGGGCAGCCCGCCGAGGAGGCCGGCGGGGGAGCGGCGGCGATGGTCGCCGACGGCCTCCACGAGCGCTTCCCGCGCCCGGACGCGCTGTTCGGCCAGCACGCCGCCCCGGGACTCGTCGGGGCGTACGCGCACACACCCGGTCTGATCCTGTCGGCCTCCGACGACCTCGACATCGTGGTGCACGGCCGCGGCGGTCACGGCTCACGGCCCGAGGCCGCGGTGGACCCGGTGGTCACCGCGGCGCACCTCGTCACCCGGCTCCAGACGGTGGTCGCGCGGGAGGTCGCCGCCAAGGAGTCGGTGGTGCTGACCGTCGGCCGGTTCCACGCCGGGACGCGGCACAACGTCATCCCCGCCGAGGCGCGGCTCGGGCTGAACCTGCGCACCCAGGACGCTGGCGTCCGCGACCGCGTCCTCGCGGCCGTGCGGCGGATCGCCGAGGGGGAGTGCGCGGCCGCGGGCTGCCCGGCCCCGCCCGAGATCACGCTCGCCCCGGACGGTTTCCCGACCACCGTCAACGACGCCGCCCTCGACGCCGAGACCACCGCCGTCCACCGCGCGCTGTTCGGCGCGGGCGCCGTGCTCGACCTCGGTCCGGCGACCGGCAGCGAGGACTTCTCCCACCTGGCGCCCGAAGGGGTGCCGTACGACTACTGGTTCGTCACCACGACCCCGCCGGACATGTGGGCGGCGGCGCCCGGTGAGGGTCTGGCGGAGAAGCTGGCCGCGGTGCCCGCCAATCACAGCCCGCTGTTCGCGCCCGATCTCGCGGCGCTGGTGCCGGGCGTGCGGACGCTGGTGTCGGCGGCGCTCGGCCGGCTCACCTGATCGGACCACGCCCGCCCGGTGCCCGAGCCGATCGGGCTCCAGCGACGGCCCAGCGGGCCGGGGTGCCGATCAGCCGAGCCGATCAGCCGGGCCGATCAGGCTTTGCGGCCCACCGCCCCGTAGAGCGACACCGGGCCCGGGCCGAGGTCGGACTCGCCCTCCGCCAGCTCCGGACGCCAGTCCACGACGGACACGACACCCGGCTCCAGCAGGTCGAGCCCGGTGAAGAAACGGCCCACCTCCGCCTGCGAGCGGGCCACCAGGGGCACCCCGCCCGCGGTGTACGCCGCGATGCCCCGGTGGACGTTCTCCGGCTCGAAGTCGGCGGTCATCGCGGACAGCACCAGCGCGCTGCCTGGCGCCAGCGCGCCGACCAGCCTGTCCACCAGCTCGTAGGCGCCGTCCTCGTCCGCGATGAAGTGCAGCAGCGCGATCAGGGACAGGGCGACGGGACGGTCGAAGTCGATGGTCTGGGCAGCCTGTTCGAGGATCCGCTCCGGCTCGCGCACGTCCGCCTGCACGTAGTCCGTCGCGCCCTGCGGGGTGCCGCGCAGCAGGGCGGCGGCGTGCGCGAGGACGATCGGGTCGTTGTCGACGTAGACGACGCGGGACTCCGGCGCGGTGGCCTGGGCGATCTGGTGGAGGTTCGGCTCGGTCGGGATGCCGGAGCCGATGTCGAGGAACTGGCGGATGCCCGCCTCCCGGACCAGCAGCCGGGTGGCCCGCTGCATGAACCAGCGGTTGCCGCGGGCGGCGCGCGGGGCGCCGCCGTCGATCGCCATGATCTGCCGGGCGAGTTCCTCGTCGACCGGGTAGTTGTCCTTGCCGCCCAGGTACCAGTCGTACACGCGGGCCGGATGGGGCCGCGTCGTGTCGATCCGCCGCACGGTCGGCTCGGTCCCCGTCACACTGCGCTCCTCTGCTCGGCGGGCCGGCGACGCGGCCCTGGGATGCGAGCAGTCTGACACGATCATGCGGCGCGGCGGAGAGTGTCTTCGGCCACCTCCTTCGCCAGCGCCGCCCGCACCAACGCGGCGGCCAGCACGGCCGGTTCGGCGTCTCCGGCGAGTTCGACCAGCCGGTTCGCGTCCTCCGGCAGCCCCAGCCGCCGGGCGCCCGACAGGGCCTTGGTGTCGATGTGGGGAGCCACTTCCGGCCAGACGCGCTGTACCTCGCGCAGGAAGATGTCGGCGCCTGCCGGGCCCATGCCGGGGACCTCCCGCAGCAGCCGGCGCAGCGCGCCGACGTCCCCGTCCGCCTCCTCGCGCAGCCGCCGCAGATCGCCGCCCCAGCGCTCGATCAGCAGCCGCGCGCCGTCACCGAGCATGGTGGCTGTGCGCTCGTCGTAGCGCCGGTAGCCGCCTTCGCCGAGCGCGTCCACCCGCTGCTGCCAGTCGGCCCCGGCCATCCGCCGCGGATCGCGCAGCCCCGCCTCGTGCAGGGCCCGCGCGGCCGCGACGGCGACCGAGGCCCGGATCCGTGCGCTCAGCAGCACCGCCAGCACCAGCAGCCGGTACAGCGGCTGCGGGGTGTCCTTCAGGCGGATGCCGGCCTCCTCGGCGTACGTCCGCCCGTGCGCCCGCACCAGCTCGCGCACCACGTGCCGTGGATCGGTCATGGCTTCAGCGGGTCGTGGCCGATCGTCATCAGCTCGTGGCGCCGGCTGGTGCGGTCGCCCTCCGGCTCGTTCGCCATGTCGGTGCGCCCGGACACCATGTCGACCACCAGCGCCATCACCCGGACGTCCGCGTCGGTCAGATCGGTGCGCCGCTTGCGGAGGATGGCGAGAACCTGCTGTCCGAGCGGCGGGCCCGCCTGGTCCGGCAGCGACTCGGACGCCTCGTCCGCGTCACGCACCCGCAGCCAGGCGGCCAGCTCCTGCGAGGTCATGTTCACCACGCGGTGGAAGTCCTCCCACAGCGCGTCGAGTTCGAGGGAGTCGGTCACGGCCTGTCCCTTTCCTGGATTGCGTGCCATGGGGAGCGTGCGCGCGGGCCCGCTCGGCGCGGGCCCGGGCGCGGGGTCACTCGTCGCGCGGGAAGTTCTCCGCGTCGAACATCCACCGCTGCTTCTCCAGGTCGCCGGTGATGGCGATCAGCAGGTCCTGGGTGACCGGATCCGGACGGTCGGTCGCCTCGATACGCTCCCGCAGCCGTCCGATCGCCGCCTCCAGCGACTCCACCATCACCTGGACCACCTCGGTGTCGCGGACCCAGCCGTCCTTCGGGCTCGGCAGCGTGAACCGCGCGGCGATGGTCTCCGGACGGCCGTCCGGCGGCACGCCCAGCGCGGAGGAGCGCTCGGCCACCGTGTCGGCGTGCGTACGGGCCGTCGCGACCACCTCGTCCAGCTGGAGGTGGATCGAGCGGAACCGGGGTCCGACGATGTTCCAGTGCGCCTGCTTCCCGATCAGTGACAGCCCGAGGAGATCGACCAGCGTCTCCTGGAGCGCGTCGGTGGCGATGCGGCGGGCGTCGTCGGGCAGCGTGCTCTTCACTACGGTCATCGCGGGCTTTCTCCTTCTCACGTCGTCCCAGAGGTCTGGACGTACGGAGCGGCGCGTCGCGAGGGCCCCGAGGCGCCCACGGGGACGGACGACTCGGCGTCCTGTCCCGGCGCGGGCCGCTCACCGCAACCGCTCCTGGGGGCGCGGGTGCCCCGGGCGTAACGGCGCAAACGTGACGCCGGGGGTGCGTGCCGCGCCGCGCGCTCAGAGAGCGGGCGCGCCCGCGGGCCCATCGTCGAGTCCGGGCGCGGGCCCGTCGCCGGGCCCGTCGCCGGGCCCGTCGCCGGGCCCACGGTTGTGCACGCCGTCGTGCACGCCATCGTGTGCGCCGTTGAGTACGCCGTCGTGTGCGCCGTCGAGCACGCGATCCAGTACGCCGTCGAGGAAAGCCGTCACCTCCGTGAACGCCTCCTGCCGGTTCGTCTCGTGGAACACCTCGTGGCGCGCGCCCGGGAACACGCGCGCGGTGAGCGCGCCTCCGCTCAGACGTTCCACGCCGGCCCGGCTGCCGGCGAGGGGGACCAGACGGTCGTCGTCGCCGTGCAGCCAGAGCACCGGCAGCCCGCCCACGTCACCGGCCTCGGCCACGTCCGCCAGGGTGCGGACGAACGCCCGGAGCGTCGGGTGTTTCATCGGGCCGTGCCAGACCAGCGGGTCCGCCGCGTAGGCCGCGCCGACGCCGGGGTCGCGGGAGAGGGCCGCCGGGTTGACCGGGATGTCGGGGATCTCGCCGTGCGCCGCCTCGTGGGCGAGCAGCCGCGCCGGTGTGTCCCAGGCGCCGATGACCGGCCCGGACAGCACCAGCGCGGCGAGTTCGGCGCCGTACCGCTGGGCGTAGCGGGCGGCGATCAGGCCGCCCATGGAGTGCCCGATGAGCACGATGGGCAGGTCCGGTCGGCCGGCCCGCGCCAGTTCCGCCACCGCGTGCAGATCGGTGACGACGTCCTCGAAGTCCTCGATCACCACCCGCTCGCCCGCCGAGGCGCCGTGCCCGATGTGGTCGGGTCCGAACACGGCCGCGCCGTGCTCCACGAGCACCCCGGCCAGCTCGGCGTAGCGGCCGATGTGCTCGCCGTAGCCGTGCGCCAGGACGGCCAGGTACCGGGGCCGCGGGTGCGGCCACTCACGGGCGGTGATGGCGCCGCGGGTTCTGGCGAGGACGTGCTCGCGGGCGTCGGTCATGGCTGCTCCAGCGACGTCGAGGGAGTTCCGGAAGGTTTCGGGGGATCTTCCCAGGGGGCCGCCCGGAGGTCTATAGTCCAAAACTAGCAGTGCTAATTAATGCTGATGCCGAAGTTGATGCCGAAGCTGTTCTTGTCTGCTGAGCGATGACGGTCAGGAGTCCCACGTGCGTCCCGTCCACTTTGCGGCCGCCCGCCGCACCCCCATCGGCAAGTTGCGCGGAGCTTTGTCCTCGGTGCGGCCCGACGACCTCGCCGCGGCCGTGATCCGCGGCCTGGTCGCCGACGTCCCCGAGCTGGACCCGGCCCGTATCGACGACGTCTACTGGGGCGCCGCCAACCAGGCGGGCGAGGACAACCGCAACGTCGCCCGGATGGCCGCGCTGCTCGCGGGCCTGCCCGAGTCGGTACCCGGTGCCACTGTGAACCGGCTGTGCGCCTCCGGTCTGGAGGCCGTCACCACCGCCGCGCGGACCATCGCCGCGGGTGAGGCCGACATCGTGCTCGCGGGTGGCTCCGAGTCCATGAGCCGCGCCCCCTTCGTGCTGCCCCGCCCGGACGAGGCCCTGCCGCACCGGATCGAGACCGCCGACACCCGGCTCGGCTGGCGCCTGGTCAACCCGGCGATGCGGGAGCTGCACGGTCTGCTCGCCATGGGTGAGACCGCGGAGGAGGTCGCCGTCCGGTACGGCGTCTCGCGCGAACGCCAGGACGAGTTCGCCCTGCGCAGCCACCAGCGCGCCGCCGTCGCCCGCAAGGACGGCCACTTCGACGCCGAGCTGCTGCCGGTCACCCGCCCGGACGGGGTCGTCGTCGACAGCGACGAGTGCGTCCGCGAGGACACGTCGTACGAGAAGCTGTCCCGCCTCAAGCCGGTCTTCCGCGACGGCGGCACCGTCACCGCGGGCAACGCCTCCCCGATGAACGACGGCGCCGCCGGTCTCCTCCTGGTCAGCGAGGAGGCCCTGGACGAGCTGGGCCTGGAGTCCCTGGGCCGCTACGTCGCCGGTGCCTCGGCCGGCGTGCACCCCGATGTCATGGGCATCGGCCCGGTCCCCGCCACCCGCAAGGTCCTCGGCCGGGCCGGCTGGAGCGTCGACGACCTCCAGGAGGCCGAGTTCAACGAGGCGTTCGCCGCGCAGGCCCTCGCCTGCGTGGACCAGCTCGGCGTCGACCCCGACCTGGTCAACCCGAGCGGCGGCGCGATCGCCCTGGGCCACCCGCTCGGCTGCTCCGGCGCCCGCATCCTGACCACCCTGCTGCACCGGATGCGCCGCACGGGTTCGGCCCGCGGCCTGGCGACGATGTGCGTGGGGGTGGGGCAGGGGAGCGCGGTGCTGGTCGAGAGGCACTAGGGGGCGTCTCGCCGATCATGCCGGGCTCCCGGCGCCTGGCACCGCGCCTCGCCGCGTTGTCGTCGGTTGCCATGGCTCCGCCATGCCGCCCTCCTCCGCCTTGCGATGCACGGCACCGGACGCCGCTCGCTGATCCGGCCTGATCGACGAGACACCCCCTAAGGCCTGTCCGACAATTCCCGCCTGCTCCCGGTGCCTGGCACGCGGCCCTAGCCCCACGCCACGGACATCCCGGACCCCGCAGACCCGCAGCCGCAGGGCGCACAGCCGCAGCCGCACACCCGCCTGAGCCGCAACGAAACGGAGCACCCCTCCATGGCAACCCTGTCCCTCGCCAGCATCCTCGCCGAGAACGCGCGTCGCCGCCCCGGCAAGACCGCCCTGGTCGAAGGCGACCTGCGCCTCACCTTCGCCGAGGTCTGGCAGCGCGCCCTGGCCCGGGCCGGAGCCCTCGTCGAGCTCGGCCTGCGGCCCGGGGACCGGGTGGCCCTGATGGCGCCCAACGTGGCCGAGTTCCCGACCGCGTACTACGCGATCGCGGCGGCCGGCGGTGTCGTGGTCCCCGTCCACCTGCTGCTGTCCGCCTCGGAGATCGAGCACGTACTGAAGGACAGCGGCGCCACCCTGCTGCTCTGTCACCCCGCGCAGGCCGAGGCGGGCACGGCCGCCGCGAACGCCGCCGGGGTGCGGGTCGTCACCCTCGGCGCCGAGTTCGACAAGCTCGCGGTGGACGCCCGGCCGCTGCCCTCGTACGTCACGCGCGACGCCGACGACCCGGCCGTCGTCTTCTACACCAGCGGCACCACCGGTGTCCCCAAGGGCGCCGTGCTCAGCCACTTCAACCTGGTGATGAACGCGACCGTCAACGCCTTCGACGCCAACGACGTCCGCCCCGACGACATCGCGCTCGGCGCGCTGCCGCTGTTCCACGCCTTCGGGCAGACGGTCTCCCTCAACTCCGTCTGGCGGGCCGGGGCCACCCTCGTGCTGCTGCCCCGCTTCGACGCGGCGCGCGCCATCGAGCTGATGGTCGAGGAGAAGGTCGACACCTTCCACGGGGTGCCCACGATGTACGTCTCCCTCGTCGCCGCGGCCGCCGAGGCGGCGGCGCTGCCCGAGCTGCGGGTGTGCATCTCCGGCGGTGCCTCGCTGCCGGTGGCCGTGCTGGAGCGGTTCGAGAAGGCCTTCGGGGCGCGGATCTTCGAGGGCTACGGGCTGTCCGAGACCTCCCCGACGGCCACCGTCAACCAGCCGGTGTTCGGCACCAAGGCGGGCACCATCGGGCATCCGCTGTGGGGCGTGGACGTGGAGATCGCCCGCGCGGAGACCGAGGACCGGATCGAGCTGCTGCCGACCGGCGAGCTGGGCGAGGTGGTGATCCGCGGCCACAACGTCTTCTCCGGCTACCTCGGCCGCCCCGAGGCCACCGCCGAGGCGATGGTCGACGGCTGGTTCCGTACCGGTGACCTCGGCACCAAGGACGAGGAGGGCTTCCTGCGGATCGTCGACCGCAAGAAGGACGTCATCATCCGCGGCGGCTACAACGTCTACCCGCGCGAGGTCGAGGAGATCCTGATGCGCCACCCGGGCGTCGCCCAGGTCGCGGTCATCGGCCTGCCGGACGAGCTGCACGGCGAGGAGGTGTGCGCCGTGGTCGTCCCGGCCCCCGGCAGCGCCGCCGACGCCGACGGGATCACCGACTGGTCCAAGGAGCACCTCGGGCGCCACAAGTACCCGCGGCGCGTGGAGTTCACGGACGCGCTCCCGCTGGGGCCGAGCATGAAGGTGCTCAAGCGGGAACTGCGGTCCCGGTACGCCGGACAGTAGCCCGGGCAGTCCGCCCGTACCCCGTCGTACATCGTCGTGCGGTGGCACCGCTGTGCTGCCGCACGACGGCATGTCACCAGGTGAGACCCGCTGACCGCGGGCAGATGCGTGCACATAGCATCGGTGCCCGCATGAACACCATGAACCTCTGGCACATCACCGGCTGGGAGTTCGCCGTGCTGGCCCTCGCGGCCCTGCTCGTCGGCTTCTCCAAGACCGCGGTGAGCGGCGCCAACACGATCAGCCTCGCGGTCTTCGCGGCGGTGCTGCCTGCCCGCGCCTCCACGGGCGTGCTGCTGCCGCTGCTGATCGCGGGGGACGTGCTCGCCGTCCTCACCTACCGCAGGCACGCCCACTGGCCCACGCTGTGGCGGCTGTTCCCGGCGGTCGCGGCCGGCGTGGTCATCGGCACGGCGTTCCTGATGTGGGCCGACGACGAGATCGTCCGCACCTCGATCGGCGCGATCCTGCTGCTGATGACGGCGCTGACGGTGTGGCGGCGGCGCACCGCCGAGCGGACGGACGAACCCGACTCGGTCACCGGCCGCGCGGGCCGCATCAAGGCCCGCTCCTACGGTGTGCTCGGCGGCTTCACCACGATGGTCGCCAACGCGGGCGGGCCGGTGATGGCGATGTACCTGCTGTCGGCGGGCTTCCGCAAGCTGGGCTTCCTCGGCACCTCGGCGTTCTTCTTCCTGATCGTCAACGTGTCCAAGGTGCCCTTCAGCGCGGGCCTCGGCCTGATCGACGGCTCCTCGCTGCTCCTCGACGCCGCGCTCGTCCTCTTCGTGCTGCCCGGAGCGCTGCTGGGCAGATGGGCCGTGGACCGCATCAACCAGCGCCTGTTCGAGCAGCTCGTCATCGCCGCGACGGTGCTGGGCGCCCTGCAACTCCTGCTGCGCTGACGGACCCCCCCTAGGAGGCACCCTCCGCCGGACGGTCGCGCAGCCCCAGCAGCGCCGGAAGGTCCGCGAACGAGTCGACGACGTGATCGGGCTCGCCGCTCGCCGCCCGGTGCGTCTCCGGCAGGTACTTGCCGGTCCGCACCAGGACCCCCGTCAGACCGGCCCGCTGGGCGGCGAGCACATCGGACTCGATGTCGTCGCCCACCATCACCGCCTCGTCCGCACCGGCGCCCAGCCGCGCCAGCGCCGCCCCGAAGAACGCCGCCGACGGCTTCCCGGTCACCTCCGCCTCCGTACGCGCCGCCTGCTCCAGCCCGGCCAGGAACGCCCCCGAGTCCAGCCGCAGGCCCTCGTCCGTACGCCAGTACAGATTGCGGTGCATGGCCACCAGCCGCGCCCCGCGCTGCAGACAGCCGAAGGCACGGTCGAGCGCCGCGTAGCCGAACTCGGGCCCGGCGCCGCCCACGAGCACCACGTCCGGGGCGTCCGCGCCCTCGTCGCCCGCCTCGCCCACCAGGCGCACGCCCTCCAGGTCCGCCTCGATCTCCCCGCTGTTCAGCAGGTAGCAGCGCGCCCCGGGACACCGCTCGGCGAGATGCGCGGCGGTGGCGGCCGGCGCGGTCAGGATGTCGTCGGCGGACACCGGGAACCCCGCGTCCGCGAGCGTCCCGGCGATCGACGCGCAGGTCCGGGACGTCGTGTTGGTCACCAGGACGAACGGCAGTCCGGCGGCCCGGATCTCCCGCAGCGCCTCCACCGCGCCGGGCAGCGGCTGCCAGGAGACGGTCAGTACGCCGTCGATGTCGATGAGCACGGCTCGCACCGGGTCCATGACACGACCATAACCGCGCCACCGCCGACACGGGCGGCCGTCAGCCCTCCCGCCGCCAGTTCTCCCGCCGTCGGTTCTCCCGCCGTCAGCTCTCCCACTGGGCGAGACGGTCCAGCGCGGCGGCCGTACCGGTGAACTCGCGCTCGCCGAGCAGGGCGCGCAGCTCCCCGTTGAAGCGGTCGATCTCGGGCCGGGCGGCGCGCAGCGCGGCGGCCCCCTCCTCGGTCAGCTCCAGCACCACGGCCCGGTGCTCGCGCGGATGCGCCCGCCTGGCGAGCAGGCCGGCCCTGGTCAGCCGCGCCACCAGCCCGGTCACCGCGGACTCGCGCAGCCCCAGCACCTCGGCGAGCCGCCGCTGGGTGAGCCCCGGCTCGTCGCGCACCGCGAACAGCGCGCCGAGCTGGGCGGTGGTGACGCCGGCGGCGGCCAGACAGCGGCGGTCGGCGGACGTCCGCAGCCGGTGCGCCGCGCGTTGCAGCAGGAAGTAGAGCCGGTCGTCGGACTCGCTGTCGCTCCCCATGGGGGGATCTTGACAGATGCGACCGCCGCGCGGGAGCCTCACTTCACTACTGAAGTGACATCTCGGTGAGGTGGGAAGTGAACGGCATCCCGGATCTCGCGGCCGCCCGGCGGGTGCTCGACGACCAGCCCTTCAGCAAACTCCTCGGCGCCCGCCTGGTGACCTTCGGCGACGGCGGCGCCACCCTCGAACTGGACATCCGAGACGACCTGCGCCAGCAGTACGGCTTCCTGCACGGCGGCGTCCTCGGCTACGCGGCCGACAACGCCCTCACCTTCGCCGCCGGAGCCGTCGCCGGAGCCAGGCTCATCACCTCCGGCTACACCATCGACTACCTGCGCCCCGCCGTCGGAACCCTGCTGCGCGCCCGCGCGAGCGTCGTCCGCGCCGGCCGCACCCGCGTGGTCTGCCGCTGCGATCTGGCCACCGTGGACGACACGGGCGTCGAGACGCTGTGCGCGGTCGCCCAGGGCACCATCGCGGTCCCGCAGGACACCTGAACGCTCTGCGCCTACGCGGTGTCCGGCAGCTCGTAGTCGCTGATGACGTACAGCGCCTCGTCGTCCACGGCGTCGCGCTCCCCGTCCAGGAACACCCGCACCGGATGGCCGTCCGCGGCGTACTCCGTCTCCGCCGCGTACACGCCGTCATGGCGCGCCTGCCGCACCTGGGCCAGCAGCTCGCCGAGGGTGGGCACCTCGCCGGGGAGCCGGGCCACCACCCGGCGTCCGCTCTCGTCGAGGCCGACCGCGTCGGCGACCTCGCCGTCGCGCACGGTCACCCGGAAGGTGCCCAGCAACGACCGCTCCCCTTCGCTCGACCTCAGCGTGAACGAGTAGGCGTCGGGCTCCACCCAACCGGTGCCACCGTCCCCCTGGCCGCCCCGGCCCCCACGTGGTCCCCCGTCTCCCGGATCGTTCGACGCCTCACCCGCGCAGGCGGAGACCACCGCCAGCAGCGCTCCGGTCAGCAGGGCGGCGGTGAGCCGGGAGCGGGCGGTGCGGCGGACAGCGGTCATGGCGGCATCCTCTCGACGGGCGGGCGGGCGGGCGGTCCGGTGCCGCGGCGGCGCTCGACGGCCGACCGCGGTCGTTCCTACGACGCCAAAGGCCCGTCAGGCGTTCGATACGCTCGGCGCCATGCCCCGCCACATCCTCGTCCTCGGCGGCACCACCGAGGCCCGCCACCTCGCCGCCGAGCTGGCGGCACACCCAGGAGTGCGGGTCACCACCTCGCTGGCCGGGCGGGTGACACGGCCCGGGGCGATCGCCGGTGAGGTGCGCGTCGGCGGCTTCGGCGGCGCCGAGGGGCTGGCCGACTGGCTGCGCGCGCACACCGTGGACGCCGTCGTCGACGCCACCCACCCCTTCGCCATGACCATCACGGCGAACGCCGCACACGCCTGCGCCGCCACCGGACTGCCCCTGACGGTGCTGCGCCGACCGGGCTGGCGCCCCGAACCCCTCGACCGCTGGCACCCGGTCGCCTCACTCGCCGCCGCCGCACAGCTGCTGCCGAGCCTCGGCCGCCGGGTCCTCCTCACCACCGGCCGGATGGACCTCGCGGCCTTCGCCCACCTGGACCGGCTGCACTTCGTCGTACGGTCCGTGGAGCCCCCCGAGCCGCCGATGCCGCCGGACATGGTGCGGGTCCTGGCGCGCGGGCCGTTCACCCTCGCCGACGAACGGGCACTGCTGCGCGAGCACCGCGTCGACGTGCTGGTGACGAAGGACAGCGGCGGCGCCGCGACCGCGGCCAAGCTCACGGCCGCCCGGGAACTCGCTCTGCCCGTCGTGGTCGTACGCCGCCCGCCGCTCCCGGACGGCGTGACCGCGGTCCCCGGCGTACCGGAGGCCCTCGCCCGGCTGGGCCTGGGGCCGGGTCCCGGTGCGCCGGGCGGGGGAAGGGGCGTCTCCTCGGGGCTCAGCGCGCCCCGGTGAGCGCCGGCCGCTGCTCCGGTCGCGGGGCGAGCCCATGGCTCAGGTCCTCGACCAGCAGCCGCTTGGCGATCGTGTCCACCGCGGCCCGCAGCTCCGCGCCCGACGGGCGGCCGATGTCCTCCCGTACCCGCTCCTTCAGCCAGGTGCCCCACGCCTCGGAGATGACCCGCGCCTCGCGGGCGCCCGCCGGGGTGTGGGTGAGGATCGAGCCGTCGCGGGTCAGATAGCCCTCGTCCACCATCCGGTCGAAGACCGGCAGCAGCACCTCGGGCGGCATCCGGCGGCGCACCGCGATCAGCCCGAGGCTCGCGTGGCCGACCAGCCGGGTGAACAGCTCGACCTGCATCACCGCCCAGGCCCCGGCCACGTCCAGCCGCGTGTCGGAGCCGGTCAGGAGCCGGCGGGCGGTCTCCTGGTCCATGCCGCCGATGATCTTCCCGACGGCGGCCTCCAGGACCCGCCGCGAGTCCGCGCCCGCCGGTGAGGCGAAGCCGTCGCCCATGTCGGTGGAGCCCATCCGCGCGCTGTCGCGCAGCGGCACCTCCTTCAGGAACAGCGCCACCACGAAGCCCACGGCGACGATCGGCACGGTCCACAGGAACACTGTCTGGAGGGTGTCCGCGTACGCGTCGACGATCGGGGCGCCGACCGCGGACGGCAGCTCGTGCAGCCCGTCCGGGCTGGTCGCCGCCCGGGCCACGACCGACGGATCCCCGCCGCCGGTCCGCACGGCCGCCGCGACACCGTCGCGCAGGTTGGGCTCCAGGGTGTTGGCGTAGATGGTGCCGAAGACGGCGGTGCCGAACGAACTGCCCAGGGTGCGGAAGAAGGTGACGCCGGAGGTCGCGGTGCCCAGATCGGCGTACTCGACGGTGTTCTGCACGGCGATCGTGAGCACCTGCATGCACAGACCGATGCCGGTGCCCAGCACGAACATGTACAGCGACTCCCGCCAGACGCCGGTCGACGGCCCCATCAGGGACATCAGGAACAGCCCGAGCCCCATCACCACCGACCCGACGATCGGGAAGAGGCGGTACCGGCCGGTCTTGCTGACCACGTTGCCGCTGGCGATCGACGCGATCAGCAGACCGACCACCATGGGCAGCGTCCGTACGCCGGAGACGGTGGCCGAGTCGCCGTCGACGTACTGCAGATAGCTCGGCAGATACGTCATCGCGCCGAGCATGGCGAAACCGACGATGAAGCTGAGGATCGAGCACACCGTGAACACGGGATTGCCGAACAGCCGCATGGGCAGCATCGGTTCGGCCGCGCGGGTCTCCACCCAGCAGAACAGACCGAGCGCGACGACGCCCAGCGCGAACAGCCCGATGACGACCGCCGAACCCCAGGCGTACTCGACGCCGCCCCAGCTCGTCGCCAGGATCAGCGCGCTCGCGCCGACCGCGACCAGGGCGATGCCCAGGTAGTCGATGACCGGCCGGGACGCCGACTTCACCCCCGGGATGGTGCGCGCGGCGGCCGCCACCACGACGATCGCGATCGGCACGTTGACGTAGAACGCCCAGCGCCAGGAGAGATGGTCGGTGAACAGCCCGCCGAGCAGCGGCCCGATGACCGTGGACACCCCGAACACCGCGCCGATCGCGCCCTGGTACTTGCCGCGCTCGCGCAGCGGGATGACGTCCGCGATCAGCGCCATCGACGTCACCATCAGCCCGCCCGCGCCGATGCCCTGCATCGCCCGCCAGGTGATCAGCAGCGGCATGTCGGTGGCCAGACCGCACAGGAACGAGCCCGTGATGAACACGATCGCCGAGACCTGGAAGACCACCTTGCGGCCGAACAGGTCGCCGAACTTGCCGACCAGTACGGTCGCGACGGTCTCCGCGAGCAGATACGACGTCACCACCCACGACATGTGCTCCGCCCCGCCCAGGTCCGACACGATGGTGGGCAGGGCGGTGCCCACGATCGTCTGGTCGAGGGCCGCCAGCAGCATCCCCAGCATGATCGTCACGAAGACGACGTTCCGGCGCCGGACGTCCAGCACGGGAGGCTGTGCGGCGGGCGGCGCGGGCTCCTCGGTGATCGTCACGGGGCCACGATCACACCGCCCGAGGCCCCCCGCATGCGGGGACGGTCCGCCCGGGTGCCCATCCCCTAAGGGGTGCCGGCACCGCCCTCGGCCGGATTGCGGCGCAGCAGATACGTGTCCATGATCCAGCCCTTGCGCTCACGCGCATCCTCGCGCAGCCGCTCGATGCGCGGCGCGGCCTCGGCGATCGGGCCGGCGACGGTGATCTCGTCCGGGGTGCCGAGGTAGGCGCCCCAGTAGATGTGGATGTCCTGATCGGCGTACCGCCGGAAGGTCTGGTGCGCGTCCAGCATCACCACGACGTCGTCGACGCCCTCCGGGAAGCCCTCGGCGAGCCGCCGCCCGGTGGTGATCTGCACCGAACCGGCCACCCGGTTCAGCCCTGTGCGATGCCGGGCCACGAGCGAGGAGACACTGCTGATGCCGGGCACCACGTCGTACGCGAACGACACCGCGCCCCGCTCCAGCACCTCCTCCAGGATGCCCAGCGTGCTGTCGTACAGCGACGGGTCGCCCCACACCAGGAACGCGCCCGTCTCCTCCTCGCCCAGCTCCTCGCGGATCAGCCGCTCGTAGATGTCCGCGCGGGCGCTGCGCCAGTCGCCGACGGCCGGCGAGTAGTCCGCGCCGCCCGCCCGGCGGTCCCGCTCCGGGTCGCGGGCCTCGACGACGCGATACGTGCCCTCCGGTACGTGCGTCTCCAGCATGTCCCGGCGCAACCGGGTGAGGTCCGACTTCACCTCGCCCTTGCCGAGCAGGAAGAACACATCCGTGCCCCGCATCGCACGGACCGCCTGAAGGGTCAGCTGCTCGGGGTCGCCCGCACCGATACCGATGACATGAATCTTTCGCACGCCCCGAGTCTGCCGTACGCCTCCGACGGCGCCGCCACCGCCCGGCCGAACCCGGCTCAGACCCCCCGGAGCCGGGGCGCCCGGGCCCGCGCGTCCACCACCGCGGCGCCGCCGACCCCGTCCGCGCCGTCCGCCCCGGCCTCGACCGCCGCCGCCAGCTCGCGCGCCCACGCCACCACTCCGGCCAGATCCATGCCGTACACGCCGGGCCGCCCGAGCGCCGCCGCCCACTCCTCCACCGCACCCGCACCGCGTCGCAGCAGCCGCGCCCCGCCGGTCACATTGCCGCGGGCCGCGTGGGTGAGGCCCACGGCGAGCTGGGCGAGGCCCCGCCACAGCGGGCGCTCCTCGTCCGGCCCCGACTTCCAGGCGTCCTCGAACACCTCGTGCGCGTGGAACGGCTTCCCGGCGTCCAGCAGCGCCTGCGCCTCCGCCACGGTCTCCTCGGGCGTCCGCACGACCCCCTCGGGCTGCCGCTCCACCCCCTCGGCCCCGTACTCCAGCGGCCGGCCCAGCCCGTCCCGCGGCCGAGCGCTGCGCGCCCGCCCCTCCGCGTCCCGGTCCCGTGCCCCGGCCGCCGCCGGCGTGCTGTTCTCGTGTCCCGTTCCACCCATGTGCCGATTGTCCCGCCGAGGGCCCGCTTCGGCGTCGCCGGGCCGGTGGGGTAAAGTGCTGTCCGCGCGAGCACGCGGTCGACCGCACGACGCGCATCGGGACGTGGCGCAGCTTGGTAGCGCACTTGACTGGGGGTCAAGGGGTCGCAGGTTCAAATCCTGTCGTCCCGACAGATCGACCGATCTGTCGAGGTCAGGGCCTTGTCTCACTTCGGTGAGACAGGGCCCTCGCTCTTTTCCCGGGGCCGTCGCCGCTGCCGGAGCGGCTGCCCGAACTCGCCGCCGTCCCCCGCCTCGTCGCCGCCGCTCCCCGGCCGCGTCGGCGCCGCTCTCGTGCCGTATCCCGTACTCACGTGATGCCCCGCCCGTACACGTATTCACGGGATGGGCAGCTCTCAGGTGCCCGCGATGATCGTCGAGTCGGCAATGAGAGAGCGCTATCGGGCCCTCGCCAGCGTGTAAGGAAGAAGTTCGGTGACTCAACAATCCAGCTCCGTACCGGGTCTCGCGCCGGTGCTTCCGGCGCCCGGGGCGCACACCGCGCGCAAGGCCGGTCTGATCGCCGGAATCATCCTCGTCTCCCTGAACCTGCGTCCGGCGATCACCAGTCTCGGGCCGCTGCTCCCGCAGATCGAGAAGGATCTGGGGCTGTCGGGCACCGGGGCGGGGCTGCTGACCATGCTGCCGGTGCTCTGTCTGGGCGTGTTCGCGGGGCTGGGGCCCGCGTTGCGGCACCGGTTCGGTGAGGACCGGGTGCTGCTCGGGTGTCTGCCGGTGCTGCTCGCCGGCATCCTGCTGCGGCTGCTCGACCCGACGGCCCTGCTGTACGTCGGCACGGTGGTGATCGGCGGGGCGATCGCGGTGGCCAACGTGGTGCTGCCCAGCCTGATCAAGCGGGAGTTCCCCGACCGGGTGCCGCTGATGATGGCCACCTACACGATGGCGCTCACCTTCGGCGGCGCCGCCGCGGCCGGTGCGGTGATCCCGCTGGAGGACGTGGTGGACACGGACTGGCGCGGCTCGCTGGGCCTGCTCGCCGTGCCGGTGGTGATCGGTGTCGTCGCCTGGCTGCCGTTCGGGATCCGGCGGGTGGTGCGGACCGGCGACGGCCGGCGGGTGTCGATGGGGCCGCTGCTGCGTGACCGGCTGGCCTGGCTCGTCACCGCCTTCGTCGGCCTCGAGGCGCTGCTGGCCTACGTCATCTTCGGCTGGCTGCCCGCGATCTGCGTCGACCGCGGCATGAGCGAGGAGGCGGCCGGCTACATGATGTCGGCGATCACCTTCCTCCAGGCCGCCGGCTCGATGGTCGTCCCGTTCTTCGTGGACCGGGGCGGCCGGGGGCAGCGGGGCTTCTGCGTGGTCGTCTCGCTCGGCACCGCCGTGGGCCTGATCGGTGTGGTCGCCGCGCCGATGTGGAGCATCTGGCTGTGGGCGCTGGTCCTCGGCATCATCGGCGGCGCCGCGTTCAGCCTGGCGCTGACCCTGATCGGACTGCGCGCGGGCGACGGCGACAGCGCGGCCGGGCTGTCGAGCATGTCGCAGGGCGTCGGCTACGCGCTGGCCGCGGCCGGTCCCTTCGGGGTCGGCGCGCTGCACCAGCTGTCCGGCGGCTGGGGCGTGCCCCTGGCGGTGCTCGTCGGGCTGTGCGTGCTCATGGCCGTCATCGGACTCGGTGCCGGCCGCGACGCGACCGTCACCCTGAAGCGCTAGACCGGCGGTCGTCCACCGGCCCGCTCCTCGTTCCCTCCTGCACGTCTTCACACCCCGCAGACCCTGCTCCGGCCGTGCACCACGCCGACCCGACCCAGGGAGGTTCGTGCTGCCCGGCACCCGCTTGGTAACCGTCCGATGGGAAAGAGAAGATGAAACCTGCAGATCTGTCCGATGTGGGCGTGGCCGGCCCGGCCGATCCCGTGGCCGCGGGCCCCGTGACCACCGAGCCGGGCAGCGCGGCCCCGGTGACAGCGGCCCCGGTGACAGCGGACCCGGCGACCGCCGACCCGGTCGCCGTCGTCCACCGGCACCTGATCCGGCACACGGCTCCGGACGCGGCGCCTTCCGGCCGGCCGGTGCCCGTGGTGGTCCGTCAGCAGGGCGCGCGGATCGAGACCCGGGACGGCAGGGTGCTGCTGGACGCCGCGAGCGGCGGATTCGGCGGCGCCCACCCGCGGGTCCGGGCCGCCATCGCCGACCAGGCCCGCCGGGTCGCGCTCTCCAGTCGGATCCTCGTCAGCCGCCCGCTGGCCGGCGCGGTGGCGGCGCTCGCGGAGTTCTGCCCCGGCCCGCTGTCGGTGTCGTATCTCTGCAACAGCGGTGACGAGGCGCTGGACTCGGCGTTCAAGCTCGCCAAGGGCACCCACCCGGACCGCCCGTACGCGCTGGGCATCCAGGGCGAGGACTTCGGCGCCCTCAGCCACGGCCGGTCGCTGGGCCGGGGGAGCGCCGTACTGCCCGGCGCCCCGCTGCGGCCGCGCACGGTCCCCGCCGAGGCACCGGAGGAACTGCTGGAGCGGGTCGACGAGTCGGTGGCGGCGGTGCTGGTCGCCCCGGCGGCACCCGGCCGCCCGCTCGGCCGGCTGACCCTCGACTGGTGGGTGGCGCTGCGCGAGCGCTGTCACCGCACCGGCACCCTGCTCGTCCTCGACGAGCGCCGCACCGCCCCGGCCCGGCTCGGCCGCCCGCTCGGCACCGGCGCGCTGGGCATCTTCCCGGACGTCCTGGTGATGGGGGAGGCCCTGGGCGCCGACGCGGTGCCCGTGGGCGTGTCGGTGATGACCCGGGCCGTCTACGAACGGGTCTACGGCCGCCGCAACCCCAGCCTGCACGGCTCCACGTTCGGCGCCAACCCGCTGTCCGCGGCGGCCGTGGGCGCCGTGCTGGACGCCGTGGTGAGCGATGACCTCGCCGCCCGGCAGCGGGACTTCGAGCAGGCCGCGCTGCGGCTGCGGGAGGAGCTGACCGGCTCCGCCGAGCTGCACGCGGACGGCTCCCTGCTCTGGGTCCGCACCCGCGACACCGGCGCCGCCCGCCGGCTCGCCGCCGAACTGGCCGCCCGGGACGTCCTGGTGCGCGACCCGGCCGCCGGCCTGGTCACCCTCACCCCGCCGCTCACCGCCGACCGGGAGGACACCGACCAGATGCTCCAGCGGCTCGCCGAGGCGCTGAAGGCACTCGACACCGAGGAGACCGGACGATGAGCACCGCGACCGCGGTGGCGGCCCTGGACCGCCAGCAGGTCCTCACCACGCTGGGCCGGCACTGGAACCCCACCGCCGCGCTGATGATGGCCGCGGCCGGCCGGCAGCTGGAGTCGCACGCCCGAGGCACCGAGGTGTTCGCCGAGGACGGCTCCCGCGCCCTGGACTTCGCCGGCAGCTACGGCGTCTTCCTCGTCGGCCACCAGAACGACGCGGTGCGCACGGCCGTCCTGGACGCCCTGGAGACCGCGCCGACCCTGGTGCCCGGCACCGTCCACCCGGCCACCGCCGACCTGTTCGCCCTGCTGACGGAGATCCTGCCGGCCGGGCTCACCGAGTTCTCGCTGGGCTGCTCCGGCGCCGAGATCTCCGAGATCGCGCTGCGCGCCGCCCACCTGGCCCGCCCCGGCCGCCGGAAGATCGTCATCGTGGACGGCGGGTACCACGGCAAGACCCTCGGCGCCCTCACCGTGCTCGGCCAGCACGAGCACCGGGACGACTTCACGCCCGCTGGCGAGGACCTGGTGATCGTGGCCCCGGGTGACGCCCGGGCCGTGACCGAGGCCGTGTCCGGCGGCGACGTGGCCGCCGTCTACGTCGAACCGGTGCTCGGCGGCGCCTACCTGAGGGTGCCGCCCGCCGACTTCATGCCGCGGGTGGCCGAGGCCTGCCGGGACACCGGCACGCTGCTGATCGCCGACGAGATCCAGACCGGGTTCGGGCGCACCGGGAAGATGTTCGCCGTCGAGCACTCCGGGGTGCGGCCGGACATCATGCTGCTGTCCAAGGCGCTGACCGGCGGGTTCGTGCCGGTCGCGGTGTTCGCCGCGACGCCGGAGGTGCTGGCCGCCGCCCGCGAGAACCCGCGCTGGTACCCCGGTGTGCTGGACGGCACCGCGGGCTCCGCCCTGTCGATGGCCGCCGCCGCGGCCACCATCCGGGAGGTGCGGGAGCGGAATCTGCCGGAGCGGGCCGAGACCGTCGGCCGGGCGCTGCGCGAGGGCCTGAAGCGGGCGGTCCGCAGGCATCCGCGGCATCTCGTGGACGCCCCCGGCATCGGGCTGATGACCGGGCTGCGCACCCGCAACCCCTCGGTGGAGAACCTGATCTCCATGCAGATGGCGGCCCGCGGCATCCATCTCGGCCACTCGCTCAACGAGCAGATGGACGAGCCCGTGCTGCGCTTCTACCCGCCGCTGACGGTCTCCGAGGCCGACATCGAGCGGGTGCTGGCGGCGCTGGAGGAGTCGCTGGACTGGCTGGACCGGCGTCCGGCCTGGCTGATGCGCCGGATCACCTGGCTGCTGCGCCGCCAGTACCGGCTGCCGCCGCCGCTGGTGCTGAAGCTGATGCACTCCGACCTCGAAGTGAACTGGTGACCGGGCCGACAAGGGGGAACTCGACATGGAGATAGCCATCGCGGAGTCCGGCACGTCCGAGTACCACGAGGCGCGGACGTTCGCCCAGAACAGTTACCGCAAGGCGTACGGCGCGACGACCGCGCCGCGTCCGGACCGCTTCGTGACCGTCCGCGAGGCGGCCGGCGGCCCGATCGTCGCCTGCGCCGGTCTCACCGGACCGCGCCCGGAGGGGTTCTTCTCGGAGAACTACCTCGGGGAGCCGGTGGAGCGGGTGCTGGCGTCGGTGGTGGACCTCGCCCCGGAGCGCGGCGAGGTGGTGGAGGTGGGCCCGCTGGCCGGTGCCGGCGGTGCGGGCGGTGAGCTGATCCGACTGCTGCCGATCATCGCCTGGTGCCAGGGGAAACGATTCATCCTCGCCACGGTCACCGACAAGGTGGAGCGGTCGATGGCCGGCGCGGGCGTGCCGTTCATGCCGCTGCGGCAGGCCACCACCGACTGGATGGACGCCACCGCCCGGTCCAGCTGGGGCACCTACTACGACCGCTCGCCGATCACCGGCGTGGTGCCGCTCGACAGCATCGGCCACCTCATCAACAGCCTGACCGGCCGCTACAACTTCGTCGAACTCGCCGTGCGGACCCTCGTCGGCACCGCCCAGGAGGTGTCCGGTGCACACGCTTAAGAAGACCCTCCAGACCCTGGCCGAGGACGACCGTCCGCTCGTCGACGTGCTCGCCCCCGACGGCTCGGTGGCCCGCTCCTACTCCTACCGCCGGATCACCGGCGCCGCGGCCGCTGTCGCCGCGACCCTGCGCGCGCACCCCGTACGACCGCGCGGCCCGCGCCCCGACGGCGACCCCACCGACCCCGCCCAGCTCCAGGTCGGCGTGGTCACCGCCAACGGACCGGAGTTCCTGGTCGCCGACTTCGCGGTCCTCGGGGCCGGCGGCGCCGAGGTGGTGGTGCCACTGGCCTTCACCGCCGACCAGGCGGCCTCCATGCTCGCGGACGTCGACGTCTGCCTCGCCGACCGGGCGGGTGTGCACAGGCTGACCGAGTGGGGCCTGGAGAAGGTGCTGCCGCCGGACGCCGAACTGCGGGTGCTCGACATCGAACACGACCAGTCCGGCACCGATCCGCTCTTCGCGGACCTCGACGCCGCCGAACGCCTCTGCAAGATCATCCACACCTCGGGCACCACCTCCAAGCCCAAGGGCGTGTGCATCCGCGAGGCCGCGCTGGAGGAGCTGATCGGCTCGCTGCGCTCGGCGATGCCCGCCGGCGCCTACCGCCGCTACCTCTCACTGGTCCCGATGAGCCTGCTCATCGAACAGGTCACCGCCGTCTACCTGGTGGTGTGCGACGGCGGCACGGTCGTGCTGCTGCCGCCCGGCGTCCCGCTCGTGGGCACCTCCTCCTTCGCCCCCCAGGCGGTGTTGCCCCACATCCGCGCCGCGCACCCCACGGCGCTCGTCGCCACCCCCGCCCTCGCCGAGGCCATGCTCACCGCCGCCGACACCGAACGCGCCGCCCGGCGCGACCCGGTGGCCGCCCTGTTCGGACGCACCGAGACACCACTGGTCTGCTGCGGCGGCGCCCCCGTCGACGCCGACACCCTGCGCCGCCTCGACGCCCACGGCATCCCCGTGTACGAGGGCTACGGGCTCAGCGAGAACAGCTCGGTGGTCGCCTGGAACACCCCGGCCGCCCGCCGACTCGGCAGCGTCGGGGCCCCCCTCGCCCACGTCCGGGTCCGCACCGCCCCCGACGGTGAACTCCTCGTCAAGAGCACCTCCTTGTTCGCCGGGTACAAGGGCGGCGACGACCCGTCCGGCTGCGAGGTCGACGAGGACGGCTGGCTGCACACCGGCGACCTCGCCGACATCGAGGACGGCTACATCTGGATCAAGGGACGCAAGAAGAGCGTCATCATCACCGCGGCCGGCCGCAATGTGGCACCCGAGTGGGTGGAGGCCCAGTACCGCTCCCACCCCGCCGTCCTGGCCGTCGCGGTCGTCGGCGACGGACTGCCCGCCCTGCACGGCCTGTTCCTCGTCGACCCGCGGGCCCCGCTGGACACCGTCCGCGCCGAACTGGACGCGCTGGGCCGCGACCGGCTCTCGGACGTGGAACGCGTCGAGGTGGCCCATCTGGTCCCGGCGGACGAGTCACTGCACGCCGAGTTCTTCACCGTCACCGGACGGCCCCGCCGCTCCGCTGTGCAGGCGGCGCTCACGGCCGGCCGCTTCGGATGACGGTGTCCCCGCCGCCCGGACATCGACGGCCGGCGCGGCTGCGCACATCCGGCAGCTCCCCTGTCCCGACCCTTTCGACATCCCGAGGAGAAACCATGATCGACCACGTGCGTGCGACCTCCTACGGCTCCGGCACCGGCCTGCTCCTGACGCCGGCCGATCCCTCGACCACCCTGGCGAGCCTGGTCCCCGGCCAGGTGACCGGGGCGCTGCGCGAGGCCGGCTTCCTGCTGCTGCGCGGCTTCCGGCCCGACCTCGAACAGTTCTCGGCGTTCGTCGGCGCCCACTCCGAGCGGGTCACCCTCGACCCGGCCCGCTCCTTCCACGGCGGCTCCACCGCGCAGAAGGTGGACGCCGGTTACGACTCGGTCGGCCTGCACCTGGAGAACGGCAACAGCCCGTTCGCGCCCACCCTCACCTGGTTCTTCTGCGAGAAGGCCGCCTCGTCCGGCTCGCAGACCACCGTGTGCGACGGCTACCGGGTGTGGGACGCGCTCAGCGAGGAGGCCCGCGGCCTGTTCGGCGAGCACGAGATCGTCTACAGTCGGCGGGTCGAGGAGACCAAGTGGAAGGCCTTCGCCGCCTTCCACCTCGGCTCCTCCGACGCCTCCTCCGTCACCGTCGAGCAGCTGCGCGATCTGGCCGGCGGCCCCGGCGAGACCACCATCGACCTGCTGGACGACGGCTCGATCCACTACGCCTACCGGGTCTCGGCGGCCCACGGCACCCTCTTCGGGGAGCGGCTGGCCTTCGCCAACAGCATCCTCGGCCCGTCCAACCACTACGAGACGCCCCGCATCACCTTCGCCGACGGCCGGGACATACCCGTGCACATCCTCAAGGAGGTGGAGAGCGTCACCGAGGACCTGACCGAGGAACTCGACTGGGCCGACGGCGACGTGGCGCTCATCGACAACACCCGGGTCATGCACGGCCGCCGCGCCATCACCGACCCCGAGCGCACCATCTACAACGCCCAGAGCGACCTGGACCGCGTACTGCTGACCGTCTGACGAGGCTCGCCCCGCCGTGGTGCCGCCGGGAATCCCCCGGCGGCACCTCTCGTCGCTCACGCCCAGAGTTCACCCCGGCCCGGCTCCAGCAGCGAGTCCAGTAGTTCGCCGTCCCGCCCGCCGCCGACCACGCGTACCGCGGGCCGTTCCGTGCGGTACGGCAGCCAGTCGTCCGCCGGCGCGCCGGTGCGGACGAACGCGCCCCACAGCCGCCGCACCCGGGTGCGCAGCGCGGTCAGCTCCGCCTGGTCGGCGTCGGCGAACAGCGGGGCGTGCCGGGCCTCCTCGCGGCCCAGCACGAACGGGATGTCGACGCAGTGGCAGGCCCGCAGGCCCGCGCCTTCGCCGGGCACCTGCCAGTCGAAGCGGAACAGCCGCACGTTCGCCCCCCAGGAGTCGGCGAGGTCGGCGAACCGCTGGGTCGGCGTGATGAAGAACGCGTCGGTCTTCAGCTCCTCGAAGGCCACCCGCAGCGGCGCGCCGGAGGCGTAGTGCCGCAGCGCCTCCTCCGCGCGAGCCCCGAACACCCCGCTGAACTCGGCCGCCACCTCCGCGTGCGTGATCCCGTCCAGGCCCCGGTCCTTCCCGTACCACAGGCCGCACTCGTGGCGGGTGACGCCGGCGAGGAGGTCCAGTCCGGCGGGCGGGGGCGCCGCGCGCAGGGCGCTCGGCAGATCGGCGGGGACCACCGCCCCGTCGGCGACGAGCTGGAACGGCGGCCGGACGTCACCACGCGGCCGGGGCCGGGTGAGCAGGTCCCGCTGGGCGAGCAGCAGCCGCTCGCCGGAGACGGTCCGCAGGCCGGCCGGGTCGGTGTCCAGCGCGGCGAGGAAGTCGTCGGCGGTGCGCGCCGCCTCCTCCCGGGTCAGCGGCGGCATGCCGAGCGGCGCGCTGTGCAGGGCGGCACGCCGGAACAGCGGACGCACCTGGGGCAGCGCGAGCAGCGCCGCGAGGGACTGCCCGCCGGCCGACTGGCCGAGCACCGTGACACGGTCCGCGTCTCCGCCGAAGGCGTGGATCTCCCGCTTGACCCAGCGCAGTGCCGCGATCTGGTCGAGGAGCCCCGCGTTGGTGACATGGGTCGTGCCGGGGGCGGTACGGAAGGACAGCGAGGTGCCGCTGCCCTCGAGGGCCGCCGGGCGCGCCCACGACGGGGCGAGGAAGCCCAGGGCGCCGAGCCGGTAGTTGACCAGGACGACGACGATGCCTTCCTGGGCGGCGAGTTCGGCGCCGTCGTAGCGCGGCAGGTCGGCGCCGCCGGTGAGGAAGCTGCCGCCGGGCAGCCACACCAGCACCGGGTGGGGGCCGTCGCCGGTGGCGGGGGCCCACACGTTCACCGTCAGACAGGCCTCCGTCCGCGGCGGGTCGACCGGGTCGCCCATCAACGCGGCGAACGGGGACGGCAGTTGCAGCGGGACCGTGCCGACCGGGCCGTCCACCCGCAGCGGTTCGGTCCAGCCGGGGTGCGGGCGGGGCGGGGCGAAACGGTCCGGGCCCACGGGCGGGGCGGCGTAGGGCACACCGCGGTACGCCGCCACGCGGTGGCCCGGTCCCTCCAGCCGGCCGACCAGGGGACCGCCCGACACCTCCGTCTCGGTCCGGGTCGTCGCCGGGGCGGCGTCAGCTGCGCGCATGGATGGTCGTCTCCCTGTCGGTCGGGGTCACTTCGAGGTGGGGGCCGGGACCTGCCCGGAGGGGCTGTGCGCCAACACGTAGCGGGCCAGCTCCACCCGCCGCGACACGCCGAGCTTGGCGAAGGCGCGGCGCAGATGGGAGTCCACGGTGTGCGCGGAGACCGCCAGCCGCTGCGCGGTCTCCCGGTTCGTCAGGCCCTCCGCCACCAGGCGTACGACACGCACCTCGGACGGCGTCAGGCTGTCCCAGTCGGCCGCGGTCTCCGGCGGCCGGGGCGCGGCGAGCGACACGGGCCGCGCGGCGGGACCGGCGAGCGCCCGTGCGGTGCCGGGCGCCTCGCGCACGATCCGGCCGGGCGAGAACCGTGTCCGGCGCCGGACGCGTTCCGCGCCGAGCCCCGCTCCGGCGGCCACGTAGATCCGCTGGGCCTCCTGGAGCATCTCGGTCGCGCGCAGCGGTTCGCCCTGGACCCGGGTGGCGTCCGCCGCGTCCTCCAGCGCGGAGGCCAGCGCGAGCGGATGCGAGCCGCCGCGGAAGGCCCGCACGGCACGGTGCAGCGGTGCCGCCAGGCCCCGGTACAGCCCCTGGGCGTGCAGGGCGGCTCCGGCCAGCGGGGTGACGCCCGGGTTCTGCCGGGCCAGCCGCCGGGCCAGGTCGACGGCCTCCGCCGCGTGTTCGGGCGCACCGGCCCGCAGCGCGATCCGGACCAGGTGGGGGAGGGCCAGCGGGTCCGCGGCGAGCAGCCAGGTGTGCCGCCCCGGATCGGCCCACACCTCCGCCAGCCGCCGAAGGGCCGCCTCCGGGTCGCCCGAGGCGTCGAGGTGGATCGCGGCGGCCAGCGCGGGGAACGCGCCGGCGAAACCGGACGGTGTGCCCGCAGGCGACTCCAGGTGCGCGGCGGCCCGTTCCAGGTCCCCGCGGACGGTCGCGAGCAGCACCAGCATGGCCCGCAGCGCCTTGCGGGTACCAGGGTCGGCGAGCCGCCCGCAGGCCTCCAGGCCGGCCTGCGCCTCCTGCTCGGCGTCCTGGAGGCGTCCGCAGTGCCACCGCTGGACGGACCGGGCCAGATGCCAGCGCGGCGCCGCCCACTCCCAGCCCTGCTCGCTCATGGTGTCCCGCCAGGCCTTCAGCACCTCGCCGGCGTCCAGCGGCCGTCCCGCCGAGCTGAGGACCAGCGCGGGCACCGCCCGCTCCCAGCCGAAGCTGCGCTCCGTACCCGGCGGTCCGGCCACGACCGCCTCCCCGGCCAGCCGCAGTGCCTCGCCGATCTCGCCCGCGTGCTGGGCGCAGCCGGCGAGCAGTGCGGTGCCGAGGGCCGCCGAGGCCAGGTCGCCGGTGCGCCGGGCCAGGGTGACCGCGGAGCGGGCCAGGGCGGCGGGCCGCGCGGTGTCGCCGCCGGAGTACGCCAGCAGACAGCGCGCCTCCAGCACGGTGAGCCACGCCCGGCGGCGGGCGGGCGGACGGGACGGTCCGAGCGCCCGCCGCAGATGCCGCAGCGCGTCATGGGCCTCGCCCAGCCGCAGCAGCAGCTCCACGAGTTCGGCGAACGCCTCGGCCTCGGCGTCGGTCTCCCAGCCCGCTCCGGCGAGCGCCGTGTCGAGCAGCCGGTGGGCGGCGCCGGTCTGGCCGGTGGCCAGGAAGAGCCGTACCGCCGTCCGCACCGGCCCCGCCGCGAGCGGTTCGTAGCGGCGCAGATGGGCCAGCAGCGCCCCGGACAGCTCCTCACGCTCGCGCGGCGGCACGGAGCCCTCGTTGCGCAGCAGCCACTCCAGGTGGGCGACGCCCTGCTCCAGGTCCTCCTCGGTGCCGGACAGGATCAGATGCCCGATGGTCTCCGGGCAGGGCCGTCCCTCGGCCGCGCACAGCCGGGCCGCCTCCGCGTGCAGCGCGCGGCGCACCGGGCCGAGCAGGCTGTCGTGCAGGGCCTGGTGGACCAGCGGGGCGCGGAAGCGGAAGGCGACCCCGTCGTCCTCCAGCAGGCCAGCCGCCGCGGCCTCCTGCGCGGCCGTCGCCAGCTCCATCGTCGACCGGCCGGTCAGCGCGGCGGCCTCCCGCAGCGAGAAGCGCGGTCCCAGCACCGCGCCCACCTGGAGCAGTTCCCGCGTCTGCTGGCCGAGTCCGGACAGCACCGGCGCGGTCGCGCGGGACAGATCGGCAGGCGGGTGCCCGCCCAGCACCTGCAGCGTGCCGCCCTCGGTGCGGATCCGGCCCTCCTCGCGCAGCAGCTGGACCAGCCGCTCGATCAGGGAGGGCGTGCCGCCCGCCATGGTGACCACCCGGCGCACGTCCTCCGGCCGGGCCGCCGCGCCGAGGAGTCCGGCCGCCAGCTCCGAGGCGGCCGTCTCGTCCAGCGCGGACAGCGGCACCACCTCGGCGTGCGCGGCCAGCAGCCGGTCGAGGGCGTCCCGGGTGGGCCGTACGACGGGGAAGTCGGTACAGGCGGCCAGCCACAGCACCGGCACTCCGGTGAGCCGGGGCAGCAGGGTCTCCAGGGCGGCGAGGGTCAGCTGGTCCGCCCATTGCAGGTCGTCCAGGACGATCACCAGCGGGGACCGGGCGGCCCGTCGCTCGATCAGCCGGTGCAGCAGCTCGATCAGCCGGCTCCAGTGCGTCGGGCGGTCGGCGAACGCGGCCAGCGACCGCGCCTCCTCGGCGTCGATCACCGGGCGCGGTCCGGCGGCCAGCGCCGCGAGCAGCGGCGCCATCGCGGAGTGCTGGTCCAGCCGGGCCAGCCGGGCCGTCGACACGGCCATGCCGCGCCGCGCGGCCTCGGCGCCTGCCGTCCGCAGCAGCAGCGACTTGCCCGACCCGGACGGGCCGTGGAACACCAGCAGGGAACCTCTCCCCGCCGCCGCCGCGTCCAGCGCGGCCCCCAAGGCCGCCCGTTCCCGCTCGCGCCCGACGAGACGCTGGTCCCCAGGTGCCGGCATGGGGTGCTTCCTCCCTGTCTTGCCGCCTCGCATGTGCCCGTCGCCGCCGCTGCCCGAGCGGTCAGCGACCGGGACCACCGCGGCCCCGGGCCCGCCGCGGCGCCCCGGGCCCACGCTCGGGCTCCGGTTCGGCGGCGCGCACCGCCAGCAGGCCCTCCAGGGCGTGCAGACTCGTCTGGACGACATGCCGGGCCGCCGCCGCGGCGGCCTCGGAGTCCTGGTTCGCGATGGCCTGGACGAGCGCTTCATGGGCCTCGACACCGCACTCCAGATGGGTGTCCGCGCCGGCGAACAGGTCCAGGCTCTCCTGGAGCCGCTGGACGAAGAAGCGGTAGCACTCGGTGAGCGTCACATTGTGCGCCGCCTCCACGACCGCCAGGTGCAGGGCGGCGTCCCGCCTGCCGAACTCGGCGTCGTCCCGCCCGGCCGCCTCGCCGCGCTCCTCCAGCAGCCGCCACAGCCGCGCCATGTCCTCGGGGGTGCGCCGCCGGGCCGCGGAGTGCGCCGCCTGCACGTCGAAGCAGAGCTGCACCTCGAACACATCGCGCACATCGGCGAGTTCGATGCTCTGGAGCATGGGCGCCGGGTCGGACACCGACCGCACGAAGACGCCCTTGCCGCGCTGTGCCTCCAGCATCCCGGTGTGCACCAGCGCGCTGACGGCCTCGCGGATGGTGGGGCGGCTCACGCCCAGCTCGGCCGCCAGTTCCGTCTCGGAGGGGATCCGGGAACCGATGGGCCAGGCACCGTCGGCCAGCTCCTTGTGGAGCAGTGCGATGACCTCACGGGCCGTCGAAGGACGGGCGATCGGGCGCAGAGCCATGGCGCGGTCCCCTCGGTGCTCTCGTCAGTTGTCTGACAACTGACGTCAGGTTAGCCACCGTTCGTCAGGCCCGACCAGTCCGCTTCCGGCCAAGGGGACGGCAGATCGCGCCGAAGGCGGCGAGCAGCGCGGCCGGATCGGGGCCCTCCAGCACGGACGGCTTGGCCAGCCCGTCCAGCACGATGAAACGCAGCACGTCGCCGCGCGACTTCTTGTCGACCCGCATGGCCTGGAGCAGCCTCGGCCACTGGTCGTGGCGGTAGCTCAGCGGCAGCCCCAGCGACTCCAGGACGGTGCGGTGCCGGTCGGCGGTGGCGTCGTCCAACCGCCCGGTGACCCTGCCGAGTTCGGCCGCGAAGTGCATCCCGACGGCGACGGCGGCGCCGTGCCGCCAGGTGTAGCCCTCGTTCTTCTCGATCGCGTGCCCGAGCGTGTGGCCGTAGTTGAGGATCTCCCGCAGCCCGGCCTCCCTCAGATCCGAGGAGACCACCTCCGCCTTCACCCGGACCGCGCGCTCGACGAGTTCCGCGGTGTGCGGTCCGGCCGGGGTGCGGGCGCCCGCCGGGTCGGCCTCGACGCGGTCGAGGATCACCGGGTCGGCGATGAACCCCGCCTTCACGATCTCGGCGAGCCCGGAGACGTAGTCCTGCGCCGGGAGCGAGTCCAGGGCGGTCAGATCGCAGAGCACTCCGGCCGGAGGATGGAAGGAGCCGACCAGGTTCTTGCCCTCGGCGGTGTTGATGCCGGTCTTGCCGCCCACGGCGGCGTCCACCATGCCGAGGACCGTGGTCGGCACCGCGATCCAGCGCACGCCGCGCAGCCAGGTCGCCGCCACGAACCCGGCCAGGTCGGTGGTGGAACCGCCGCCGACCCCGACGACGACGTCGGTGCGGGTGAACCCCGACCGGCCCAGCGTCTTCCAGCAGTAGGCGGCGACCTCGGCGGTCTTGGCCGCCTCGGCGTTCGGCACCTGGATCGCGATCGCCTGGAAACCCTGCCCGGCCAGCTCGGCGCGCAGCGCCTCCCCGGAGCCGGCCAGCGCCTCCGGGTGGATCACCGCCACGCGGGTCGCCCTGTCGCCGATGAGCCGGGGCAGTTCGGTCAGCAGGCGGCGGCCGATCAGGACGTCGTAGGGCTCGGTGCCGCCGACATGGATGCGGGTCGTCATACGGGTTTCAACTCCAGTACGTCGAGGACTGCTCGGGCGACCTCGGTGGGGGTACGGCCGTCGGTGGCGACCAGGGCGCGGGCGACCTCGGCGTACAGCGGCCGGCGCGCTTCGGCCAGCTCCCGCCAGCGCTGCTGCGGATCGACCGCCAGCAGCGGCCGGGCCGTGCCGAGACCGCTGCGGCGGGCCGCCTCCTCCGCCTCCATCGACAGCCAGACGACCGGGTGGGCGGCCAGCAGCGCGCGGGTGTCCGGGTCGACCACCGCGCCGCCGCCCAGTGCGAGCACACCGTCGTGCTCGGCGAGCGCGGCGCGGACCGCGCGCTTCTCGACGGCGCGGAAACGCGGCTCGCCGTGCGCGGCGAAGATGTCGGCGATGGCGCGGCCCTGTTCGGCGACGATGTCGTCGTCGGTGTCCCGGTAGCCGACTCCCAGCCGCTGCGCGAGCAGCTGTCCGACGGTGGACTTGCCCACCCCCATCGGGCCGACCAGGACGACGACAGGACCGGTACTCATCGGATGTGCAGGTTGTCGAGGTACGACCGCACGTTCCGGGCGGTCTCGGCCACGCTGTCGCCACCGAACTTCTCCGCCACCGCGTCCGCCAGCACCAGCGCCACCATCGCCTCGGCCACGATCCCGGCCGCCGGC